>NZ_JBBIAM010000026.1:0-102335 GCF_054185185.1 Bradyrhizobium sp. UFLA05-153 | reverse complement strand
CGTGGCCGAAATTGAGCACGTCCATCAGGCCGAACACCAGCGTCAGGCCTGAAGCCATGATGAAGATCATCATGCCCATGGCGAGGCTCGCGACAGTCAGCGTCAGCCAGGAGCTGGTCGAGCCGACGAAGGGAATCATGACCAGCGCGAGCGCAATTGGAAGCAGGATCGGCGCGATGTCGCGCTTGGGCTTCGGCAGCGGATCGGTTGCGGCAAGGTCGGTCATTGATGCGCCTCCAGGCTCAGGCCGAGCAACCGCTCCTGGAGCGGCACGTCGGCGGCGAGCGCCGCCATCTCGCCGCGATGGACGATGGTGCCATTGTCCATCACCAGCACGCTGTCGCCGAGCTCGCGGGCGGCAAAGAAATTCTGTTCGACCAGGAGAATCGTCGCGCCCTTGCGCTTGATCTCCTTCAGGCACTCGATCAGCGCCATGACGATGGCGGGCGCCAGGCCTTTGGTCGGTTCGTCGATCAGCAAGAGCTTGCGCGGCTCGATGATCGCGCGGGCAATCGACAGCATCTGCTTCTGTCCGCCTGAGAGAGAGCCGGCGCGCGACAGCCAGAACCGACGCAGCGCGGGGAAGAAGCCAAAAATCCAGTCGAGTTGGGCGTCGTCGAGCGGACCGTCGCGCGCTGCGAGCACCAGGTTCTCCTTCACCGTGAGGTCGGAGAACACCGCCATGCTCTCCGGCACGTAGCCGACGCCCAGCCGGGCGATGTCGGGCGTGGCGCGGCCTTCGATGCGCTCGCCGGCGAGACTGATCTCGCCGCTGGAGGCCTGCCACAAGCCCATGATGGTGCGCAGCGTCGTGGTCTTGCCGGCGCCGTTGCGGCCGAGCAGCATGGTGGTCTGCCCCTGGGCGACCGCGAGGTCGATGCCCTGGAGGATGTGATAGCGGCCGATATGGGTGTGCACGCCGGAGAGTTTGAGCAGATCGGTCATGCGGCGCTCTTCGGGGCAACGCCGAGATAGGCTTCCTGCACGATTGGCGAGGCGATCACCTCGGCCGGCGGGCCGTCGGCGACGAGCTGGCCGTTATGCAGCACGATGATGCGGTCGGCGAGCGAGCGCACCACATCCATCTTGTGCTCGACCAGGAGGATGATCTTGCTCCTGTCCTGCTTGAGTTGCGCAATGAGATTGAGCACGACAGGCACCTCGTCGATGCTCATGCCCGCGGTCGGCTCGTCGAACATGAAGACCTTCGGCTCCAGCGCGATCATGAGCGCGACCTCGAGCTTGCGCTGGTCGCCATGCGAGAGCGCGGTCGCGGTGACGCCGCGGCGGTTGCCGAGCGCGACCTGGTCGAGGATGCCGTCTGCGCGCGCGATCATGTCGCGCCGCACCATCCAGGGCCGTAGCATGTCATAGTGCGTGCCGTTCGCCGCCTGCACCGCGAGGCGGACGTTCTCTTCCACCGTCAGGTTCGGAAACAGGTTGGTGAGCTGGAACGCGCGGCCGAGACCAGCGCGCGTGCGCAGCGGCGCCGAGTGCTCGGTGATGTCGGTGCCGTCGAACAAAATGCTGCCGCTCGACGCGCGCAACTGGCCCGAGATCAGGTTGAAATAGGTGGTCTTGCCGGCGCCGTTCGGTCCGACGATGGCGGTGAGCTCGCCCGGGCGGAAGCTGCAGCTCACATTGTTGACCGCGACATGGCCGCCAAAGCGGATGGTCAGGTCGCGCGTCTCTAACGTCAGGGCCATCGGGAGAACTCTCGGATCATTCACGGAAAGTCCTCTCCCCGCGAGAGATCGCGGGGAGAGCAAGACAGCATCACCGCTTGTTGCGGATCGGAACGTCCATGTCCTCGATCTTCAGCTCGCGCACCGGCTCGAGGATGGCCCAGGCGACGTTCGGATCGACCTTGACCTTGAAGTGATACATGCTCTGGAGCGCCTGATGGTCTTCTTTCCGGAACACCATCTTGCCCTTAGGCGTGTCGAACTCCATGCCTTCCATCGCCGTGATCAGCTTCTCGGTGTCGGTCGACTTCGCCTTGGTGACGGCGGCAACGACGGACATCGCCGCGGCAAAGCCGCCCGCGGTGAAGAAGTCCGGCGGCGCGTTGAAGCGCTTCTGGTGCTCGGCAACCAGCCAGTCGTTCACCGGGTTCTTCGGGATGTCGTAGTAGTAATAGGTCGCGCCTTCCATGCCCGGCAGCGCCTTGTAGGCGGCGAGCGCCGGCAGGATGTTGCCGCCGGTCGAGAGCTCGATGCCGTAACGCTTCGGATCCATGTCCTGGAGCTTTGCCAGCGGATTGCCGGCGCCGGCCCAGATCACCCAGATCACCTTGCGGCCCGGCTTGTCCTTCAGCGCGTCGAACAGGCGCTGGCCGACGGCGGTGAAGTCGGTGGTCGAGGTCGGGGCATATTCTTCGGCAGCTAAGGTCGCGCCGGTCTTGGCCAGCGCTTCCTTGAAGGCGGCGACGCCGTCACGGCCGAAGGCGTAGTCCTGCGCCAGCGTTGCAACGGTCACGCCCTGCTTGCCGATCGCGACCGCGTTGGAGATCGCGTCCTGCGAGGAGTTGCGCGCGGTACGGAAGATGTAGCGATTCCACTTCTCGCCGGTAATCTGATCCGCGACGGCGGGCTCGACGATCAAAATCTTCTTGTTCTCTTCGGCGACGGGCAGGATCGCGAGGGCCGCGGCCGACGACGTCGTGCCGATCGCGATGTCGACCTTGTCGTCCTGATAGGCTTCGGCGAGCGCAGCTTTCGCTAGGTCCGGCTTGCCCTGGTCGTCCTTGGTGATGATGACGATCTTGCGACCGTCGAGCATCATCGTGCCCTTGGTGGCGTATTCAAAACCCATTTGCAGTCCGGTCTCGGTCTGCTTGGCATAAGCCTCCAGCGGGCCGGTCTTGCCGTAGATCAGCGCGACCTTGAGATCATCTGCGCACGCTGTGGTGGCCGCGGCGAGGCCAAGAATCGTTGTTGCTATGGTTGTTGTTATGATGACTGGTAAACGCAAGATGATCCCTCCTGATCCATTTTGTTGGGCAATAGCGATTTGCACAGCGCGGCGGACATTGCAATTCAACCTTCCGCCCGGGCCTGCGCATGCAAGGTCTGCATCATTTTTGAGCCTTCCGCGCGCCGCGTGACGCGCCGTCATCGCGTGCGTCAGTCCCTTCGACCTGCCGCATATCCGACTGCGCCTCGGCGGCGCTCTCGAAGATGTGCGGCGCTACGCCGCGTTTTTCCAGCGCCTCGCCGAGCTTGATGCGCAGGAACCCTGATGTCGTGTAGCGCGAGACGCCGGAATAGAAGCGGTCGACGAGGCCGCGGACCATGGCCGAATAATCGTCCATCAGCTCGGGCAGGATCGAAAAGTTGTCGTAGTTGACGATGGCGTAGACCCTATGGCCGAGCGGGGCGAGCCTGGCCTCGACGATGCGCGCGATGGCGTCGATATCGGCCTTGCTGCGCAGGGGATAGCGTTCCAGATTGACGAAGAACATGTTCTGCTGCTCGTCCAGCGTGAAGCGCTGGTCGAGCGGGATGGTCAGAAGCCGTTCGCGCAGCTCCATCAGATCGTCACGGAAGATGCGCGCGTCCATCAGGGCGGGGTCGCGCGGGACCAGCGGCTTGAAGTCCATCAGGCGCAGGATGTCGCGCTCGATATCGATGCCGGGCGCGACCTCGATGAGCTCGAGGCCGTCGGGGCGTAAGCTGAAGACGCAGCGCTCGGTGACATAGAGCACGCGCTGCCCGCGCGCCGCCGAGACGGCTCCGCTGAAGGTGACGTGCTCGACATGGTCGACGAACTTGCGTGACTTCGCTTCTTCGACGATCGACAGCTTGCCGTCGCTGACCGCGATGTTCTGCTTGCCCGCGCCGAAGGTGCCGACGAACACCACCTCCTTGGCGTTCTGGCTGATATTGATGAAGCCGCCGGCGCCCGCAAGCTTCGGCCCGAACTTGCTGACGTTGAGGTTGCCGGCACGATCGACCTGCGCGAGGCCGAGGAAGGCCGCATCGAGTCCGCCGCCGTCGTAGAAGTCGAACTGATACGGCTGGTCGATCACGGCCTGCGTATTGATGGCCGCGCCAAAGTCGATGCCGCTCGCGGGGATGCCGCCGATCACGCCGGGTTCCGCCGTCAGCGTGATGAGGTCGATGATGCGCTCCTCATTGGCGACCGATGCGATTCCCTCGGGCATGCCGATGCCGAGATTGACGACGCTGTTGGCCTTGAGTTCGAACGCGGCGCGGCGGGCGATGATCTTGCGCTCGCTCATCGGCATCACGGGCAGGGATGCTGCACGCACCCTGATCTCGCTCGAAAAAGCGGGGTTATACTGCGTGCCAAACGTCTGCCAGTGATGCTCGGGCTTCGCCACCACGACGCAGTCGACGAGGATTCCGGGAATCTTGACCTGGCGCGGATTGAGGCTGCCGCTCTCGGCGACGCGCTCGACCTGGGCGATGACGATGCCGCCGGAATTATGCGCGGCCATGGCAATGGTGAGCGCTTCCAGCGTCAGCGCTTCCTTCTCCATGGTGAGGTTGCCGTCGGGATCGCCGGTGGTGGCGCGGATGATCCCGACATTGATCGGGAACGTCCGGTAGAGCAGGCATTCTTCGCCGCCGATCTTGATCAGCTCCACCATGTCCTCGGTGGTGCGTGCGTTCAGCTTGCCGCCACCGTTGCGGGGGTCGACGAAGGTGCCCATGCCGACGCGGGTGATGTGGCCGGGCCGGTGCGCGGCGATGTCGCGGAAAAGATGCGTGATCACGCCCTGCGGCAGATTATAGGCCTCGATCTGGTTGGCGATCGCGAGCTGCTGCAATTTCGGTGCAAGGCCCCAATGCCCGCCGATCACGCGCCGGACCAGGCCCTCATGCGCGAAATGGTTGAGACCGCGGTGCTTGCCGTCGCCCTGGCCCGCCGCATAGACCAGCGTCAGATTGTGCGGCTTGCCTTGCGTATAGGGCGCATCGCCCTCGTTGGAGAGGTAGAGCTCCTCGAGCGCCATCGCGATCTCCTCGGCAAAGCCGATGCCGACGAAGCCGCCGGTGGCGACCGTGTCGCCGTCGCGGATCAGCATGACGGCTTCCGCCGCCGTGACGATCTTGCCCTTCTCGGAATTGCGCAGGTAAGGCAGAGCTGGGTGCTGGCTCACGGCGTTCCTCCCGATCCCTGGACCGCATGCCGTTGTTGTTCTATTGCGTCGATCTTAGCGCGAGGAGCAGTCCTGGAACAGGCCGCTCCTCGCGGCGCGAGACGTGGTCGGGCCGGTCAGGCCTGAACTATCTTGCGTGTTTCGGTGGCGAAGTAGACCGACACGATGGTGATGATCGCCAGCGCGATCATGTACAGCGAGATCGGCCAGGTTGCCGGCGCATAGGCCGTCATCAGGCCGGTCGCGATCAGCGGCGACAGCGCGCCGGCGAAGATCGAGGCGAGGTTGTAGCCGAGCGAGACGCCGCTATAGCGCACCTTGGTGCCGAACAGCTCGGACAGGAAGCTCGCCTGCGGGCCATACATCGCAGCATGTCCGACGGCGAGGCCCAGCACGATCGCGATCCAGGCCAGGTGCGGTTCCTTGGTCGACAGCAGCATGAACAGCGGGAACGACATCAGTGCGGAAAAGACCGCGCCGAAGATGTAGATCGGCCGCCGCCCGACGCGGTCGGAGAGCGCGCCGAACGCAGGGATCGTGAAGGTCTCGATCGCGGCCGCGATCAAAACGCCGTTCAGCATGTCCTGCTTGTTCATGCCGAGCGATTGTGTCGCATAGGCGAGCACGAAGGTGGCATAGATGTAGAAGAATCCGTTCTCGGCGAAGCGCGCGCCCATCGCGAGCAGGATGTTCTTTGGATACATCCGGATCGCCTCGAGGATCGGCATCTTCACTTCCTGCTTGGTGTCCTTGACCTTCTGGAACTCCGGCGATTCCGCGATGGTGAAGCGGATCCACAGGCCGACCAGCACCAGCGCGATCGAGAACAGGAACGGGATGCGCCAGCCCCAGGCATAGAGCTGCGCGTCGGTCAGCATCGAGGAGACGACCGAGAACACCAGCGTGCCGAGCACGAGGCCGAGTGGAGCGCCAAGCTGCGGCCAGCTCCCGTAAAAGCCCTTCTTGTCCTCGGGGGCATGCTCGACTGCCATCAGCACGGCGCCGCCCCATTCACCGCCCAAGCCGAAGCCCTGGATCAGGCGGCAGGCGACGAGCAGGATCGCGGCCCAGATGCCGGCGGTCTCATAGGTCGGCAGGAAGCCGATCGCCGCGGTCGCAGCACCCATGATCAAGAGCGTCAGATACAGCATCGTCTTGCGGCCGATCTTGTCGCCATAGTGGCCGAACACGACGCCACCGAGCGGGCGTGCGATGAAGCCGAGCGCATAGGTCGCAAACGCCAGCAGCGTGCCCATCATGGGGTCGAAGGTCGGAAAGAACAGCTTGTTGAAGATCAGCGCGGCGGCGGTGCCGTAGAGGAAGAAGTCGTACCACTCGATCGCCGTGCCGATCAGGCTCGCGGTGGCGACGGTGACGTGCGATGGCTGCTTTGCCTGAAGCTGATTGACTGTGATCGCTCCACTCATCTTGGGTTCTCCCTGTTTTGGCCAAGCGCGCATTTGCAGCATGCGTCTTTGTGCAGAGCGAAAAGCAAGCTCCGCGCCAGATGCGGCGGATGTGGGCAAAGTGGCTGAAAACGCGGCAATTCGCGCATCTGCGCCAGGAAGAACGCGCAGCGAGTCGTGTCCGGAGTCTGAGACTCCGGACAATCTCAGTCTCGAAACTCAGACGGAGGCCGGCCCTGAGGCGAGGCCGAACTTGGCGAGCTTCTTGTAGAAGGTCGCACGCGAGATCTGGAGCATCTTGGCCGCTTCCGAGATCTGGCCGTTGCTGGCGGCGAGCGCCTGTTCGAGCGTGTGCTTCTCGAACTCGGCTTCGGCTTCGGCATAGGGAATGACGGTGCCGCCGGTCCGGGCCTGCGCCACGGGTCTGGTGTCGGCGCCGACGGGAAGGATGCGAGCAAAATCCTCGCCGGTCAGCCGTCCCGAATCGCTCAGGATCAGCGCCCGCTCCAGAATGTTGCGGAGCTCGCGGACGTTGCCGGGCCAGTTGTAGCGGGCAAGGCTTGCGAGCGCGCTCGGCGTGATCCTGGCATTGACGTAGTCGCCGGTGGCACTGATGTCCTCGAGCAGCCGCGCGCAGATGTCGGGGAGATCGTCGAGACAGTCGCGCAAGGGGGGTAGGCCGATCGAGAGCACGTTGAGCCGGTAATAGAGATCGGCGCGAAAGGCGCCCTCGCTGACGCGCTTGTGCAAATCGACATTGGTGGCGGCGACCACGCGCACGTCGATCTTGGTAACTTTGTCGGAGCCGAGCGGCTCGATCTCGCGCTCCTGCAACACGCGGAGCAGCTTGGCCTGGAGCTGGAGCGGCATCTCGCCGATCTCGTCGAGGAACAGCGTGCCGCCATCGGCGATGCGGAATTTTCCCTCGCGGCCCTTGCGGTCGGCCCCGGTATAGGCGCCCGGCGCAGTGCCGAAAAATTCCGACTCGATCAGCGTGTCGGGAATCGCGGCGACGTTGACGCTGACGAACGGCTTTTCGGCGCGGGAAGAGGCGTTGTGAATGGCCTGCGCCAGCATCTCCTTGCCCGTTCCGGTCTCGCCGGTCAGCAGCACGGTGACGTTCTGCCGCGCGGCGCGCGCCGCCAGTTCCTTGGCCTGCGCGATCCCTGGCGTCGCACCGACGTAATCGGCAAAAGTGAAGCGCGCGGCACGTGCGTGCGACAATTGCCGCCGCGCCAGCCGCAGATCGCTTTCGAGCTGGGTGACGCGCGCGAGCAGCGGCTTCAGGCCTTCGAGGCGGTCATAGAGCACGAAGCCGATAGCGCCGATGATGTTTCCGCGCTCGTCCTCGATCGGCATGCGGGTGACGACGAGCTGCTCGCCGCCGAGCTCCATGATGTCGAGGATGATCGGCTCCCCGGTCTCCACCACCCGCCGCATCAGGCTGTTGGGAATGATCTCCTCGATCGGACGTCCCAGCGCCTCGGACTCGTGCGAGAGGCCGATCGCGGTGACGTATTTCTCGTTGACGTAGACCACCCGCCCGTTGCGATCGATCGCAATGGCGCCCTCGCAAAGATGCTCCAGCCGCTCGAACAGCGTCTCCATGGCGCGGGCGCGAATATAGGCGGGATCGCTGACGACGGAGGAGGGAGCGGACATGGCGTACCTCGGTGGCTGCCAAGCGAGGCAAGCCCGGACGTTCGCCTGCTTCTTAGCAAAAGGCCAGCAATTTCAAAGGGAGAATTCGCTGCTTGTAAGGATGGTCGATCCCCAGCACGTCGTCCTGGACAAGCGCAGCGCAGATCCAGGACCCATTACCCCAGGGAGTAGTTTGGCGAAGACTCGTGGTCACCGACTTCGCGCCACAACCACTCCCTGGGGTAATGGGTCCTGGCTTTCGCCAGGACGACCTCGAGGTGGTTGGGCCGCTTCAGGGCCTACCGCCGGTATCCACCCGCCCGTGAATAGCCCTGCCGGTTCTGCTGCATCGGGCGGCTGGCGATGCTGACGCGCGCTTCGCTGGCCGCGGGGGTTGCGAGCTTCAGCTCTTCCAGGAAGACCGGCCGGGCGAAATAATAGCCCTGCGCATAGCGGATCTTGGTCGCGGCCTGGAGATAGGCCAGCTCCTCATAGGATTCGAGGCCTTCGGCGATGACCGTCATGCCCAGCGCTTCGCTCAAGGATTCGATCGCGCGCAAGATGCCCTGGCTGCGCGGGCGCTTATGGATGTCGGTGATGAAGGAACGGTCGATCTTGATTTCGTCGGCCGTGATGTCGGCGAGCGCCGAGAGCGAGGAAAAGCCGATGCCGAAATCGTCGATGGAGATACCGACGCCGAGCTTGCGGAACATCGGCAGGATTTCGGACTGAAAAAGATTCGTGGCGACGAAGGCATCTTCCGTCACTTCGATCATGAAGCGTTTCGGGAAGCCGGTCTCGTCCAGCGCTTGCGCAAAAGAGCGCATGAACTCGGGATTGCCGGCCTGCTTGGCGGCGACGTTGATGCTGATGCTCGCTTCGGCGCCAAAGGTGTCGTTGATCAGGTCGATCGACCTCACGATCTCGGCCAGCACGAGATGGGTGAGCTCGTCGATGAGCCCGAGCTCGACCGCGAGGTTGATGAACGAGCCCGGTGCCTGGATCACGCCCTCATCGTCGCGCAGGCGCACCAAGGCCTCGATGCCCTTCACGGCCTGGGTCCTGATGTCGACCTTGGACTGGAACGCGCAGCAGAAACGCTTCTCGAGGATGGCGAGCCGCAGCGACTGCTCGATCTTCATGCGCGCGAGCGCCTCGCGCTCCATGCCGGAGTCGAAGAACGCAGCAGAACCCTTGCCCTGGTTCTTGATGCGGTACATCGCGATGTCGGCGTTCTGGCGCAGCACCTCGAAGGAGCGGCCGTGATCGGGATAGAGGCTGACGCCGACCGAGGTGGAAGCGAAGATCTCGGAGGAGTCGATGAAGAAGGGCGCGGTCAGGCGCTTCAGCGTCGCCTGGATGAATTCGGCGACCTCCTCTTCGCTCTTGATCGGCGAGAGCAGCAGCAGGAATTCGTCGCCCGAGATCCGCGACAGCATGTCGGTCTCGCGCAGGTCGCGGCCGAGCCGCTTCGATAGCTCGACCAGCAGCGCATCGCCGACCGAATGGCCGTAGTAATCGTTGATGTGCTTGAAATTGTCGACGTCGAGAAAGGCGAGTGCAAAACGCTCGCCGTTGCGCTCGCGCCCCAAAATGCTGTTGACGCTATGCTCGATCACGCGCCGGGAGGGCAGGCCGGTGAGCTCGTCGAAATAGGCCGAGCGAAACAGCTGGTCCTCGAAATTCTTCTGCTCGGTGATGTCGGAGGAGGCGGAGATGAGGAGATCGCGGCCGGCAAGGCGGATCGGGCGATGGGTGGTGAGCAGGACCTGGCGCGCAGTGCCATCGTGGAGGGATTCCTCGGCCACCACGGGCTGGCCTGCCCGCATCGCCTGTTGGCAGGCTTCGTGGCGCTGCGCCAGGTCCGGCGCCGGCCGGCTGCCATCCATGCCGAGATGGCGGGCAGCGGCATCGTTAACCAGAATGAGGTCGCCGCGCGCATCCTGCACGGTCACGCCGGCAGGCAGCATTCTAACGATTTCCTTGAGAAATCCGAGCTCGGCATCAGTCGCGCCGGAGTATTTGCTGTCGTTCATAGAATTCATGAATCTTGTTGTTCAGGCGCGCCTTTGTAATGGTGCGATCTTGCCGAAGTCCCTCTTAGGTTTGGTTAAGGGATACACAGAAATTCGGGAATGGTTCGCCGCAACTTGTCGCGCCGGCGCGAGCGGCGCCGATCGTCATTAACAGAGCGTCAACGCCACTTGCGAAACTGCGGGGGATGCGCGCGGCCCGCTTTCGCTTTGCCGTCAAAGTGTCAGGATTTGGGAATGCGACATTGCATGATGCAATGAACGCCGCTCTTCAGGTATGAGATCTCGGTCTTGCCGTCGAAGGCGACGAGCGCCGATTTCAACAATTTTGTGCCGAAGCCAGGCGCCGAGACCTTATCGACGCTGGGTCCTTCGGTTTCGTCCCAGGTGATGGTGAGGCGGTCGTCGGAGACGGTCCACGACACCATCAGCAGGCCGCGCAAGGCGGAGAAGGCGCCGTATTTGCTCGCGTTGGTGGCGAGCTCGTGAAACATCAGTGACAGCGTGACCGCGAGCTTCGCCGGCAGGAAGAGCCGCTCGCCGTTCAGCGTGAAGCGGACATGGCCGTAAGGACCGAGCTCGGAGATCAGGAGGTCGCGGATGTCGCAACCGGAATTGTCGACCCGCGCGATCAGATCGTCGGTTGCCGCCAGCGACCGCAGCCGCGGATCGATGCGGGCCCAGACCTGCGGCTGGTCATGCAGCACCTGATGCAGCACCGCATGTACGGTCGAGAGCTTGTTCTTGAGCCGGTGCTGCAATTCATCGACCAGGAGCTTGCGATACTCCTCTTCCTCGATCAGGCGCTTGGAGATCCGCCGCTGCTCGATCAGAAGCGAGCGGTAGTGCTCGACGCCCCAGATCGTGAGCGCGGTGACGGCCCAGTACAGCACGAGCAGGACGAAGCGCGCGGTGTCGGCATGGGCGTCGCCGAAATTCAGGCTGACGCCGAGCACGCCGCCGATCAGCGCGGTGATGACGCCGATGCGCAGGCCACCGAATGCAGCGGCAAAGAACACGGCCGGAAAATACGGCGTGAAGAAGATGTCCGGCCGTACCTGGGCGAGGCCCCAGCGCACCAGCGTCGCGAGCACGAGACAGATCGTCGCAAAGCCGACGCTGAGCGCCAGCGAAGGCGGCGAGATGCCGAGCCAGCCCTTCCGGAATTCGTCGACCAGTTTCACCATCTGCCGTTTAACCGCGAAGCGAGCTCGATAGGCGGGCTGCAAATGAAGGCGATGCACAGGCCGCCTGCGCAAGCATAGCTTGCCTCGGCATTGGCGGGCTCGGATATTGACCGTTGGAACGACAGCGCCGCGCGGTGCCGGTCTATTGGCCTCAAATCATTCGAAAACAGGAACATCCCACGGGCAGGCTGGAGCGACCAGTGGGAGTCTTTATCGTCGAAGATGCCAAAATTGTGATCGATGGATGGCTATACCGGAAGGCGAGGTGGCCAGACCACAGCGAAGAATCCGTGAGGTGGGCAAAGCGAAGCGTGCCCACCAATTCTCCATCCGCGAAAAGTGGTGGGCACGGCGCTCCGCGCCTTTGCCCACCCTGCGATCTCACACCGCCTTCACGTTCACCCGCAATCCGTCGCGCGGCTTGGGGATCGGCCACATCTGCCAGTCCGGCTTGTAGCCGGGCTCCAGCGATACCTCGAGATTCTGCAAGAAGTGCCGCGCAAAGCATTTCGCCTGCATGTAGGCGAAGTGCAGGCCGAGGCACATATGCGCGCCGCCGCCAAACGGGATCCAGGCGAAGCGGTGGCGGTTGCGCTGTGCCTCCTCGGTGAAGCGCTTGGGATCGAAACGGTCCGGCTCCGGCCAGATGTCCTTCATGTGATGGGTGTAGAGCGGATTGACGCCGACCGCCGTGCCGGCCGGAATCGTAAACCCCTTGAATGTGAAGTCGCGCATCGCACGGCGCGGCATCGACGGCACCGGCGGCTTGATCCGCAGCGCCTCCTTGAATGCCATCTCCGACAGCGGCATCTTTTCAAGATCGTCAAAGTTCGTCGGCGAATCGGCAGACAGTTCTAGCGCCGCAACCTCGTCGCGCAGCCTGCCTTGCCAATCCGGATGGGCCGCGAGCTCGCCGATGAACGACGTCAGCGACGAGGTCAGCGTGTCGTGCGCGGCCATCATCAAGAAGCTCATATGGTCGATGATGTCCTGCTCGGAGAGCAGCGCGCCGTCCTCATGGGTGGCGTGGCAGAGTTGCGAGAACAGGTCCTCGCCGCCTTGCTTAGCGCGGCGCAGCGGAATCTGCTCCCTGAAATAGGCGACGATGCGCTTGCGGCCGTTGACGCCGCGCGCCATCTGCGTGCCCGGGAGCGGACGACGGATCGGGGTGACGGCGGCCGCCACCATGTCGACGAAGGCGCGATTGATCTCGGCGACCTCCGGCCCGATATCGGCGCCGAGGAAAGACGTCGCGGCGAGATCGAGCGTGAGTTGCTTCATCGCTGGATAAAGCTGCATCACGCCCGGTTTTGCCTTCCACTGTGCGACGCGCGCCGCGATGCCCTTGTCGAGATCGGTGAGATAGGACTTCATCGGCCCGGACTTGAAGGCGACCGACAGAGCCTTGCGGTGCAGGCGGTGCTCGTCGAAATCGAGAAGCATCAGGCCGCGCGGAAACAACAGGCCGAGCACCTTGTTCCAGCCATGGGTCGAGGAGAACAGCTTGTGCTGGTCGAACAGCACGAGCTCGTTCGCTTCGGGCCCGAGCAGCACGACGTTGGTCTCGCCGAAAATGTGGGTGCGATAGACCGGGCCATATTTTGCGCCGGCCGCCTCGATGTGGCCCTTGGGATCGGCCAACACCTGGAACGTCTTGCCGATGATCGGCCAGCCCTCGTCGCCCGGAATGTGCGTGAGCTCGTTGCGCTTCGGTGCGGTCCAGCTGATCGCAGGCGAGGCCACACTCTGCATCGACATGGCGTTGGCTCCCGGTTGTTGACCGAACCGGATCGCGCGACCACGACCCGGCTGACGTCGACAGCATAGCACAGTTGGCGCGGAAATGATGTGACGGCATTCCCAGGCGAATGTCGCGATGTAGACCCTAGGCCTGCCGTTTCGCAGCTTCCTTCTGTAAATCCGGTGCGTTGACGGCGGGTATCGCGACGCGGCCGGGGCCGGTCTGCTTCAAGGCCTCGGCGGCCTTCTCGTTCTCCATGATCTTGGCCATCACCGCCTGTCCCGCCCGCTCGAAGATCGCGCGGTTCTCGATCACGAATTTTTGCGACCTGCGAAGCCCGTCGATATAGCCGTTGATCTCGGGCACCACATAGCGCGCGACCATGTCCCAGCTCCGGCGCGTGGCTTCCGGATTGGCCCAGTCGTGCACGAAGCCGATGATGGCGCCGACACCGCCGGACACCTCCATCACGTTCTTGATGGTTTTGACGAGATCATCGGGCGTGCCGATGGTGGAGGCCGCGCCATCGACGAAGGCGGTCTTGTCCACGGCTTCGTCGGGCGAGGAGAACGCGGTGAGGCCCGGCCGCTGCAGCGTGCCGACATTATATTCGTTGTGCCAGCGCATCAGCCCGGCGCCGGCCTCGCGGCGCGCCTGCTCGCGGGTCTCGGCGATGTGCCAGGTGAGCAGCACACGCCAGTCGGCGCGGTTGACCGTGGTGCCGTGCTTCCTGGCGGCATCCTCGGCAAATTCCCATTGTTGCCGCAGCGACATCAGGCCCTGCGTCGTCATCGAGCCCAGCGAGATGATGCCGATGCCGTATTTTCCGGCGAGCGTCATGCCCGACGGCGAGATCTGCGAGGCGACCACGAACGGCATCTCCTCCTGGAGCGGGAGGAGCTGAAGCGCGGCGTCGTTCATTGTGAACCAGTCGCTCTTGGCGGTGACGCGCTCGCCGTTGAAGAGGCGGCGGATGATCGCGATCGCCTCGTCCTGGCGGTCGCGCTGCGTCATCGGGTCGATGCCGAGCGTATGCGCGTCGGAGGCGAGCGCGCCCGGACCGGACCCGAAGATCGCGCGGCCGCCGGTCATGTGGTCGAGCTGCACCATGCGCTGGGCGACGTTGAACGGATGGTGATAGGGCAGCGACACGACGCCGGTGCCGAGCTTGATGCGCTTGGTGCGCTCGCCGGCCGCGGCCAAGAACATCTCGGGCGAAGCGATCATCTCCCAGCCGGAGGAATGATGCTCGCCGCACCAGAACTCGTCATAGCCGAGGCTATCCAGCTGCTCGACCAGGTCGAGATCGCGCCGGAACTGGAGCATCGGATGCTCCCCGATCGGGTGATGCGGGGCAAGAAAGGCTCCGAATTTCAGGCGCGCCATGGGTTTCTGTCCGGCTTGTTGTTGCAGGCTTTCGGTCAACCTACGGCTCGGCCCGAGCCGACGCAATCCTTCGAGGCCGCGCAGACGTCATGGTTGTCGCGCAAATGAGCGCTGCTTGCCGGCAGCCGGAATTTTGCGCCAGCCGTCGCTGCGATCTCACGGCCGGCGCAGTCTTCTTCGCGAGCGAATCGTTGCAATCGGCGCGCGCAGCATTTCTCGTCGCACTCGCCTCGTTTGCGACGTTAATCGTGATCTGCGTCGCATTTCTGACATGGATGCGCCGCGTGTCCGCATGAACTCTAGGCAACATTGTCGATTGCGCTGTCGAATTGCCCGTTAATTCACGGGGATTGACGACACACAGACTTTTTATTTTGCGACGCAGCAACTATCTGTTTTGGGGTGACGTTGGAAGTCGCCCCATCAGGAGCTGTCGGTGTCGTTAACCAGGAATGTCGATCTGTTAAGACGTCTGCCAAAGCTGGACGGTCTGCGCTTTGCCGAAAACTTGCGCGGCGCGGGCCAGCACAGTCCGCTGACGGAGATCACCGGATTCGGCTCTAATCCCGGAAACCTGCGCATGTTCGCGTACGTGCCGGCGCAATTGCAGCAGGTGCGCGCGCTCGTCGTCGTGCTGCATGGTTGCGGCCAGTCCGCGGCTGGCTACGATCTCGGCGCGGGATGGTCGACGCTTGCAAAGCATTACGGCTTCGCGCTGCTGATGCCGGAGCAGCAGCTCGTCAACAACGCCAACGCCTGCTTCAACTGGTTCAATCCGGAAGACACCACGCGCGACAGCGGCGAGGCCTGCTCGATCCGCGAGATGATCGCGCACATGGTCACGACGCACGGCATCGATGCGCGCCGCATCTTCATCACCGGCCTATCGGCCGGCGGCGGCATGACCTCGGTGATGCTCGCAACCTATCCGGAGGTTTTCGCAGCCGGCGCGGTCATCGCGGGGCTGCCTTATGGCGTGGCGTCGAACCTGCGCCAGGCACTCGATGGCATGTTTCATTCGCCCGAGCGTCCCGCGCGCGAGCTCGGCGATCTCGTGCGCAAGGCGTCCGACCATCGCGGTCCCTGGCCGAAAATCTCGGTGTGGCACGGCAGTGCCGATCGCACCGTCAATCCCGGCAATGCCGATGAGATCGTCAAGCAGTGGCTCGACCTGCACGACCTGCCGCTGGCGCCGATGGCGGAGACCGTCGTCGACGGCTATCCGCGCCAGGCCTGGTGGAATGCGGACGGCGAGACCATCGTCGAATCCTTCGCCATCACCGATATGGCGCACGGCACCCCGCTCGGCGTCGCCGACAACGATCATCGCTACGGCGTGGAAGGCGCCTTCCTGATCGAAGCGGGCATCTCCTCGTCGTACCACATCGCAAAATTCTTCGCCCTGACCGACTGGATCCGCAGCCCCGCGCCGGAGCAGAAGCCGACCGCGGCGGCAAAGCCGGTGCCGGCCCTGTCGCCCGCGCCGCATCTTGCGAGGTCGATCCGCACCGCCGTCGCCGAGCCGCATGGAAATGCCAAGCTCAAGGCCAAGCCCAGCAAGAAGGCCAGGCGCGGCCTCGACATCAGCGCCGTCATCACGCGCGCGCTGACGGCCGCGGGGCTGATGAAGTAGATCAGGCTGCGGTGGCGTCGATCACCTCGATCGGCGTCACTGTCACCTCGCCGCCGGCGACCTGTCGCGTCATCTCGGTATAGTGCTTGAAGAAGTCGCGCGATTGCAGCGTCTTCTGCGCGGCCTCGTCGGTGACGCTGGCGAGGTGGAAATAGCTGTTGTCGTCGCGGTTCTTCATGCAGCGATAGCCGATCCGGCCCTTGAGCTCCGGATCCGCGTTGATCGCCTTGATGAAGCGGCCGATCTCCTGGTGCCAGGCTTCCGTCGTGCCGTTCCTGAACTGGTACTTGATCATGAAGTGCTTCATGTGACGCTCCCTTCGTCATGTGCGCCATCATCTGCGCCTTGGGAGCAGTTCTGCAAGTATGGACAAAATTGATAGTATGGACTTTTTTCGCGTCCCTCCTATCCTCAATCCCCGCGATGCGATGGAGGTGACGAGATGGCGAAAGCGAGATCGGCCTTAAGGAGCTGCCCGGTCGCAGCCTTCCAGAAGATGATCGCAGGCAAGTACAAGCTCAGGATCGTCTGGGATCTGAAGGACGGTCCGCGCCGCTATGGCGAAATCAGGAGCGGCCTGCTGCGAGGTGCCGCGGGCAGCGCCGAGATCACCCCGCGCGTGCTCAGCCGCGAATTGAAGGCGCTCACCGAGAGCGGGCTGATCGACCGCCGGGATTTCGGCGTGGTGCCGCCGAAGGTCGAATACCGCCTGACCCGCAAGGGCAAGAGCTTCGTGCCCGTGATTGCCGCAATCCGCGACTGGGGCGAGCGGAATTTGAGCGAGCCGGCGGCGCTCGCGGATGCAGCCGAATAAAGCTTGGAGCGTGATGGATTTGGTCGAATCGGTGCGAGCCGCGGATTCGGTTCACCTCTCCCCGCTGGGGAGAGGTGAACGACCGCTTCGTAGTTTAGCTCATCATGCTCTACATCTCGCCGGTGATGAACGGATTGGTCATCCGCTCATGGCCGATGCGCGAGCCCGCGCCATGGCCGCAGATGAAGCCGACGTCGTCGCCGAGCGGCAGGAGCTTCGTCTTGATCGAGTTGATCAGCGTCGCGTGATTGCCGCCGGGCAGGTCCGTGCGGCCGACTGAACCCGCGAACAGCACGTCGCCGACATGGGCAAAGCGCAGCTCCTTGTTGAAGAAGACGACGCTGCCGGGCGAGTGGCCGGGGCAGTGCAGGATGTCGAAGGAGAGGTCGCCGATCGAGACGGTGTCGCCTTCCTCCAGCCAGCGGTCCGGCGCGAAATTGCGCACGCCGGTCATGCCGAAGCGCGCGCCGCTCTCGACCACATTGTCGAGCAGGAACTTGTCGGCGGCGTGCGGCCCTTCGATCGGCACCTTCAGCGCGTCGCGCAGGTCGGCGGCGCCGCCGACGTGATCGATATGGCCGTGCGTCAGCCAGATCTTCTCCACGGTCACGCCGGTTTTGCTGATCGCGTCCAGGATCTTTGGAACGTCCCCGCCGGGATCGATCACCACGGCCTTCTTGCTGGGCTCGTCCCAGATGATGGTGCAGTTCTGCTCGAACAGCGTCACGGGAACGATGATCGCGCCCGCTTTCGCCGCCTCGGATTGTTCGGTTTGCTCGGTCATGGCCTCACATTGCCGATTTTTGGCGGCCCGCCAAGCAAAAGATTCGCGCGGGATTTCGCGGAACGGTTGTCTTGAGGTCGTGAGGGAGGCCGGATCCCTGGACGACGACCGCAGCGGCGAGGATCTGATTGCAGTTTGTCCTCGCCGCCGCCGGAGCAGCCCTACCGCTTGATCTGAGCCTTGAGCGTATCCTCAACGACCCCGTCGAAAGCGGATGTTCTCGGCTTCTTCTCAAGCTGGTCGCCGACATACTTGTCGCGCTTCGCGACCAGCGCTGCGAGCTGCTCGTTGAGAGCCTTGCGTCGGTCGATCTGCTTGGTGACCTCGGCCGAGCGCTCCTCGGGTTTCATCGCGCGTAGCTTCGCCGGCAGGTCTTCTTCCTTGACAGAGGAAACGCTGGTGTCGCCGGCAGCGGCGTCGGCGACGAGATCGCCGCCGCTGGTGATGGCCTGCGAGGTCACTTTGGACCGCTTGTTGATGAAGCTCGCCATGTCGGAGGCGCTTGCCGGCGCCGCGTTTGCCATGCGCCCAGCTTTTTCCACCTGGATTTCGGTGCGCTTCTGGAGCTCCGGCGACCCATAGGGAATCACGGTTTCGTTGATCTGCTGCTGCAGGATGATGATGTCCTGGTCGTAGGGCGTTTCGATCACCACGACCTGCCCTCCGTCCTGCGGTATGGCGATGAAACGGCCGTTGCCAATCTGTGCGATGTCGCGCCACACACGCTCGGTATCGCGTGCATCGCCAGCGAGCACGGTGTTGACGATGATGTCCTTCTGCCTGGCGACTGCCAGGGTCAACGGATATTTGGTGTCCTGCGCATAGTCCATGTGCGGCGGTGCGTCGCCAACCAGGAATACGATGCGTCGCGACTCCGCGCCTGGTGTCCACTGCAGCTTGTTGATGGCGACATCCAGCGCCTCATTGACGCTTTCCGGCCAGTCGCCGCCACCGCGCGCCTTGAACTCGAGCAGGTTGGCGTAGAGATCCTGGATGTCGCGCGTGAGCTCGATCTTGGTCGTGACGTACTCATCCCCGATATCGCGGTAGGCCACGAGGCCCATGCGGATATCGGCGTCCGGATTGGAATCGACGATGGCCGTGGCGATCGACCAGATCTTGCGCTTGGCGCCCTCGATCAACCGGCTCATCGAGCCGGTTGTATCGAGCACGAAGGCGACCTCGACGGTCGGTCGTGCCATGGCCGAGGACAGGCCTGCGGGCAACGGAAGTACGGCGAGAGCGAAGGCGAGCGAGTAACGGGTGATGCGTGACCTCATAGGTCTCCTCCAGGGTTTCGTCCCCGGAACCAAGGTTCCATCCGCATCGCGGTGGGCTGAAGGCGGGATCGGCGCGAAATTGCGGTACGAGTCCGCATCACGCGCCGTCCTCGCGGCATGACGCGAACTCGCGGTCATACGGACGTCCCATTACCCTGTTCCTCTGAACGCGCGCGCCAGTCCCGCGTTGCTTCGTCTGAAGCGCATATTTTCGGGGGAAATCACAAGAATATGGCCCAGGACGACGAATACTGGTGGCGCGACGGCATCTTCTATCAGATCTACCCGCGCTCGTTTCAGGACACCGACGGCGACGGGGTCGGCGATCTCGCCGGCATCCTCAAGCGCCTGGCTTACGTGAAATCGCTCGGCGTCGATGCCATCTGGCTGTCGCCGGTCTTCCGCTCGCCGATGGCCGATTTCGGCTACGACATCTCCGAGTACACCGGCATCGATCCCCTGTTCGGCACCATGGAGGATTTCGATGCGCTGCTTGAGGCCGCGCATGACAGCGGGCTGAAGCTGATCCTCGATCTCGTGCCGAACCACACCTCCGACCAGCATCCCTGGTTCATCGCGAGCCGCTCCTCGCGCGACAACCCGAAGCGCGACTGGTTCATCTGGCGCGATGGCGGGCCCGACGGCGGTCCGCCGAACAACTGGCTGTCCGAGTTCGGCGGCAGTGCGTGGCAATATGACGAGGCAACGGGACAATATTACTACCACGCCTTCCTCGCCCGGCAGCCGGACCTCAACTGGCGCAATCCTGATGTCCGCGAGGCGATGTATGACGTGATGCGGTTCTGGCTGGAGAAAGGCGTCGACGGCTTTCGCGTCGACGTCATCTGGCACCTGATCAAGGACGCGGAATTCCGCGACAATCCGCTGAACCCGCATTATGTCGAGGGACGTCCGCCGCACGAAAAAATCCTCACGCAGTACTCGACCGACCAGCCGGAGGTGCATGACGTCATCGCTGAGATGCGCCGCGTCACCGATGCCTATCGCGCACGCGTGCTGATCGGCGAGATCTATCTGCCGCTGCATCGCCTGATGGCCTATTACGGCAACGATCTCGCCGGCGCGCAAATGCCGTTCAATTTCGCGCTGCTCTCGACCTTCTGGAGCGCGCGCTCGATCGAGAAGATCATCGAGGACTACGAGAAGGCGTTGCCGAAGGGCGCCTGGCCAAACTGGGTGCTCGGCAATCACGACCGGCCGCGCGTCGCAAGCCGCGTCGGGCCGGAGCAGGCGCGGGTCGCCGCCATGCTGCTGCTGACGCTGCGCGGTACGCCGACGCTCTACTATGGTGACGAGATCGGGATGAACCAGGTCGCGATCGCACCCGAGGACGTCCGCGATCCCTTCGAGAAGAACGTGCCCGGCATCGGCGTCGGCCGCGACGGCTGCCGTACCCCGATGCAATGGGATTCTTCGAATTTTGGTGGCTTCTCGGAAGTCACGCCGTGGCTGCCGCTGCCGGAGATCTACGTCCATGCGAACGTGGTCAATCTCGAGGCCGACAAATTCTCGATCCTGAATCTCTACAAGCGCCTGGTCGCCTTGCGGAAGGCGCATCGGCCGCTGGTCGCCGGCGACTATCATCCGATCGCCGCGCAAGGCGACCTCCTGATCTATCGCCGGCAGGCCGGCGACGACGCGCTGGTGGTGGTGCTCAATCTCGGCCCGGACCCCGTCGCCGTCACCACCAGCGCCATCCGCTTCGGAAGCGAGATCCTGGTCTCGACCTTCCTCGACCGCGAAGGCGAAGAGCTCGAAGGCGTGCTCGACCTGCGCGGCAATGAAGGCGTGGTGATCGGACCGACGCGATGATCGCTGTCGTCCCGGGCTCGCGCTTCGCGCGCCCCGGAATGACGGGGGACGTCACTTCCCACGCGCATTCTTCCGCATCGCCTTGGCGTCGATATCGCTGCGCTTCAGGAGATAGTCGAGCCCGCCGACGCGGTACCAGCGATAGCCGTAGGGCTCGAGCACGACGCGGTGCCGGCCGCGTTTGTCGGCGCGGCTGTGATCTTCCGCCAGGAGATTGATCAGCAGCCCGCCATGGCCTTCAGGCAGCTTCGTCGAGAACGCGACCTCGCGCGGCTTCTCGTCGAGATTGTGCACGAACAGCACCGAATTGTTGCGCCAGTCATAGCGGATGATGAAGATCGCCGGGTCCTGCACGGCGATGACCTCGAAGTCGCCCCAGCCGACCTCCGGCACTTCTTTTCGCATGCGGATGATGCGCTCGGTCCAGTTCAGCATCGAGTTCGGATCGCGCCGCTGCTTGGCGACGTTGACGTGCCCGAAGCCATATGGTCCTTCGTCGATGACCGGCGAGACCGGCTTGTTGCTGTCGGTGAAGCCTCCGTGCGGTTCGGTCGACCATTGCATCGGCGTGCGCGCGCAATTGCGCTCGGGCAGCGACAGGTCGTCGCCCATCGCGATCTCGTCGCCGTAGCGGATCACCGGTGTCCCCGGCAGCGTGCACATCAGGCTGTAGGCAAGCTCGAGCCGGCGCCGGTCGCCGCCGAGCATCGGCGCGAGCCGCCGGCGGATGCCGCGGTCATAGAGCTGCATGTCCTTGTCCGGGCCGAAGCATTTGAAGACGCGATCGCGCTGGGCCTTGGTCAGGCGTCCGAGATCGAGCTCGTCATGGTTGCGCAGGAACAGGCCCCATTGGGCGGACGCCGGCCGCGGCCTGGTCGCCTTCACTGCCTTGGCGAGCGCGCGCGAGTCGGCCGAGGCCAGCGCATAGAACAAATGCTGGTTGACGTGGAAGTTGAACATCATGTGCATGCGGTCGCCGTCGCGGCCGAAGTACTCCATGTCGGTCCTGGGCAGCACATTGGCTTCCGCAAGGATGATCGCGTCGCCCTCGCGCCATTGCAGAAATTCGCGGAACGAGCGCAGCATATCGTACTGCTCCGTCGGCGTCTTGACCTTCGCTCCCTTGGTGGCGATCACGAACGGCACGGCATCCATCCGGAAGCCGGAGACGCCGAGCTGGATCCAGAAGCCCATGATCTTCAGGAGCTCGGCCTGCACGCGCGGGTTCGAGGTGTTGAGGTCGGGCTGAAAATCGTAGAAGCGGTGGAAGTACCAGGCGCCTGCTTCCCTGTCGCGCGTCCATGTCGATTTCTGCACGCCCGGAAACACGACGCCCTTGGCTGCGTTCGCAGGCTTCTTGTCGGACCACACATACCAGTCGCGGTGGGGCGAGTCCTTCGAGCTGCGCGCAGCCCTGAACCAGGGATGCTGGTCCGAAGTGTGGTTGACGACGAGATCGATGATGATGCGGATGCCGCGCTGCTTGCAGCCATGAGCGAATTCGACGAAGTCGCCGAGCGTGCCGTAGCGTGGATCGACGCCGTAATAGTCTGATATGTCGTAGCCGCCGTCGCGCCCGGGCGACGGCTGAAACGGCATCAGCCAGATCGCAGTGATGCCGAGGCCGTGCAGATAGTCGAGCCGCCGCAACAGCCCCTTGAAGTCGCCGACGCCGTCGCCATTGGCATCCATGTAGGTGGCAACAGAGAGGCAGTAGATGACGCCGTTCTTGTACCAGAGGTCGTCGATCATGTCGGGGCAGCCTCGTGGGTCCGCGCGGCGGTTGGTGGCTGCGTGATTAAGTGTCGGCGAGAGGCGAGGTTCCACACCTCGCACTCAGTGTCGTCCCGGGCTCGCGCTTCGCGCGCCCCGGAATGACGACGGAGAATGGGCACCAGCTGCGTCTCCATCCAACTGTGGGCGCACCCAGTGGAATCGGCTAAGCTCACGTCCATGGACAACACCGCCCGCCACATCGCACTCGTTCCGCCGACTGACGGCCGTCAGTCGGAAACCGCGCTCGCGGTCGCGCGCGGTACGGCGCGGCTGTTGCGCTCGCTCGGCTTCTCCTGCATCAGCGAATTGCCGCTGCCGTCGGGCCGCCGTGCCGATCTCGTCGCGCTGAACGAGCGCGGCGAGATCTGGATCGTCGAGATCAAGTCGTCGGTCGAGGATCTTCGCAGCGACCAGAAATGGCACGAATACCGCGCCCATTGCGACCGGCTGTTCTTCGCCTTCACGCAGGATCTTCCTTGCGAGATCTTTCCGGAAGGCACCGGCCTGATCATCGCAGATGCCTATGGCGCGCATCTCCACTGCGAGGCGCCCGAGCACAAGCTGCCGGCCCCGACGCGCAAGCAGATGACGGTACGCTTCGCGATGGCCGCCGCGCTCCGGATCAACCGCCTGGTCGATCCGCAGGGCCATGCCGAGTTTTGGGAGTAAGGCAAAGAGCGACGCCGACCCGTCATCCTGAGGTGCGAGCGTAGCGAGCCTCGAAGGATGAACGGCCGGGATGCGGCCGGGCCGTCGCCCTTCGAGGGCCGCTTCGCGGCCACCTCAGGGTGACGGTGCCAGAGTACGATCCTGAAACTACCGCGGCGCGCGCTTGGCCAGAATTCGCTGCAGGGTGCGGCGGTGCATGTTGAGGCGGCGCGCGGTTTCCGAGACGTTGCGGTTGCACATCTCGTAGATGCGCTGGATGTGCTCCCAGCGCACACGGTCGGCCGACATCGGGTTCGCCGGCAGCTCGGACTTTTCGGTGCCGGTCGAAAGCAGCGCGGCGACGACGTCGTCGGCGTCGGCCGGCTTGGAGAGATAATCGATCGCGCCCATCTTCACCGCGGTCACGGCGGTGGCGATGTTGCCATAGCCGGTGAGCACGATGGCCCGTGCCTCCGGGCGCTTCTTCTTCAGCGCCGAGACCACGTCGAGGCCGTTGCCGTCGCCGAGCCGCAAGTCGACCACCGCAAACGCCGGCGCGGCCTTGCCGATCTCAGCCAATCCATCCGAGACGCTATCGCAGGAGGTCACCGTGAAGCCGCGCGTCTCCATGGCGCGTGACAGCCGCTCCAGAAACGGCTTGTCGTCCTCGACGATCAAGAGCGAGCGGTCGGCCTGTTCATTCAGTTCGGCGATGGCGTTCAAGGTTTTGTCCTCTCTCCAACGCTGAAACATATGGCGTTGCAATCGGGCGCTGCCAAGGTCGCCGAAAGTCGATCGTACTTGCAGTGCGACCCAACGTCGCGGCCTATCCTATTGTTTCTTCGGCTGTCTCGGTAGCCTCAAAACGCTCGCGCGGCCATGCGATCTGCACCACGGCGCCATGCTCGGGGAAGGTCCGATTGGTAAACGAGACTTTCGCGCCCGTGCGCTCCAGGAGCGTGCGTGCGATGAACACCCCGAGCCCCAGGCCGCGACGCTCGCCTCCACCGTCGTCCTGCAAGCGCCGCCGCGACAGATAGGGTTCGCCGATCCGGTTCAAGAGATCGGGTGGAATGCCGGGGCCGTCGTCGGAGATCAGGATCTCGAGACTGTCATTGTTCCACCACGCGTTCACCTCGACGGTGGTGTGGGCAAAATCGACGGCATTTTCGACGATATTGCCGACGCCATAGAGGATCGCTGGATTGCGCGAGCCGACCGGTTCCATGGTCGCCGCCACCGCGATCCGCACCTTGATGGCGACACCGAAATCACGGTGTGGCGCTACGACCTCCTCGATCAGCTCTGACAGCTTCATGCGGTCGAATGGCGCGCCGGTGGAGGAGAGCTGGGTGATCTTGCTCAGGATGTCGCGGCAACGCTGCGTCTGCTCGCGCAGGGTTTTCAGATCGGCGGCGAAGCTTGCGTCCTTCACCGTCTTCTCCAGTTCGCGCGAGATCAGGAAGATGGTTGCCAGCGGCGTGCCGAGCTCATGCGCGGCCGCGGCCGCAAGCCCGTCGAGCTGGGTCAGATGCTGCTCGCGCGTCAGCACCAGCTCGGTCGCGGCGAGCGCGTCGGCGAGCTTGCGCGCCTCTTCCGTCACCTGGAAGGAGTAGAGGCTCGTGACGCCGATCGCGAGCACGATCGAAAGCCAGACGCCGACCAGATAGATCGGCGGCAGCACCAGGGGATCGTCGGTGTCCCAGGGCAGCGGCAGATGAGAGAAGACCAGAATCGAGGCGCAGGCGACCGCGAGCAGGCCGAGGCCGAAGGTAAGCCGGGCCGGCAGCGCGGTCGCGGAGATCAGGACCGGGGCCAGGAACAGGAATGAGAACGGGTTCTGCAATCCGCCGGTGAAGAACAAGAGACCGGCCAGTTCCACGATGTTCAGCGCCAGCAGTGCGGCCGCATGGACCGGCTTCAGCCGCTGCATCGGATTGGCCGCCGTTTGCAGGGTGAGGTTGAGCGCCGCCGACAGCCCGATGATAGTGACGCAGGGGATGATCGGAACGTTGAATTCCAGCCCCTGCGCCACGATGAAGATGGCGGCGAGCTGGCCGAGCACCGCAAGCCAGCGCAGCCGCAGAATCGTATCCAGGCGGATATGTCGCTGCGAATGGCGAAACTCGGAAGCGGCAATTTCAGTCATATCGGCCAATTGGGCACTGCCTTCTCAGGTCACAAACACCGTGGCTCACACAATCCGACTGGTTACAAGTCTTGCGCTTGCCGCCGCAATAGCAGAAGAACGCCCAGCATGACCGAGAATGACAAGGCTTCAAGTCGGCTGACTGTCGCGGACGGCGCCCTGTCCGCGGCGATCGAGGTCGACCATCTCGTCAAGGTCTACAAGCAGACCCGCGCGGTCGACGACATTTCCTTTTCGCTTGCCCGCGGCACCATCACGGGCCTGCTCGGCGGCAACGGCGCCGGCAAGACCACGACGATCGCGATGATCATGGGCCTCGTGCTGCCGACCTCGGGCCGCGTGCGGGTGCTCGGGCATCGGATGCCCGAGGAGAGCGCCGATGTGCTCGGGCGGATGAATTTCGAGAGCCCCTATGTCGACATGCCGATGCGGCTCACGGTGCGGCAGAATCTGACGATTTTCGGCAAGCTCTATGCGGTGAAGGATCTGTCCGGTCGCATCGCGCAGCTTGCCGACGATCTCGATCTCAATGAATTCCTCGACCGGTCGAACGGCAAGCTCTCGGCCGGGCAGAAGACCCGCGTTGCGCTTGCGAAGGCGCTGATCAACCAGCCCGAGCTGCTGCTGCTGGACGAGCCGACGGCCTCGCTCGACCCTGACACGGCAGACTGGGTGCGGGCGCATCTCGAGGCCTACCGGAAAGCGCACAATGCCACCATCCTGCTCGCCTCGCACAACATGCTCGAGGTCGAGCGGCTGTGCGACCGCGTCATCATCATGAAGCGCGGCCGCATCGAGGACGACGACACGCCCGACGCCATCATGGCCCGCTACAACCGCGACACGCTGGAAGAGGTGTTTCTGGACGTCGCTCGCGGCCGGAGCAATGGAGCGCCGCGGGAGGCGGTGCGATGAGCGAGCTTGCGCTTCATCGTGGCCTCGCCATGCATCGCATCAACGCGATGATCCTGCGCTACTGGTACCTGTTGATGTCGTCCTGGCCGCGGCTTCTGGAGCTGCTCTACTGGCCGGCGCTCCAGGTCATCACCTGGGGCTTCATCCAGCTCTATATCGCGGAAAATGCCAATTTCTTCGCGCGGGCAGGCGGCACGCTGATCGGCGCCGTCATCCTCTGGGACATCCTCTTTCGGGGCCAGCTCGGCTTCTCCATCTCGTTCCTGGAGGAGATGTGGGCGCGCAACATCGGCAATCTCATGATGAGCCCGCTCAAGCCGATCGAGTTCCTGCTCGCGCTCATGGTCATGAGCCTGATCCGGCTCGCGATCGGCGTCATCCCGATGACGCTGCTCGCGCTGTTTCTGTTTCACTTCAATTTCTACAGCCTCGGCCTGCCGCTGATCGCTTTTTTCTGCAATCTGATCTTCACGAGCTGGGCGGTCGGCATCTTCGTCTCCGGCCTGGTGTTGCGGAACGGGCTTGGGGCCGAAAGCATCGTCTGGACCTTGATGTTCGCGATCATGCCGCTCGCCTGCATCTACTATCCCGTCAGCGTGCTGCCCGGCTGGCTGCAAGTGGTCGCCTGGATGCTGCCGCCGACCTATGTTTTCGAGGGGATGCGGGCGCTGCTGATCGAGCACAGCTTCCGGGCCGACCTGATGCTCGCCGCCCTCGTCATCAATGCGGGCCTTCTGGCTGCATCTTTCGGGGCATTCCTTGCCCTTTTGCGCAGCGCCAAGAAACACGGCTCGCTGCTGTCCAGCGGCGAGTAGTTTCACTTTCCCGTGGATTCAGGCTCGTTTTTGCTACTTCAAGCCCGTACATGTACGGAGCCATGCATTGACGCAATATTACGCATTCGGCAGTATGCTGCGATGCGAGAGGATATACGATATGCCTATTGGTGAGTTTGGCGGCGCACCGCCCCTGGTGGCCGAAGGCAGTCCGGTCTTAACGACGCCGATGTACTGGATGTACGAGATGGCGCACGCCTCTCTCAATCCAGCGCGCGCGGTCACCGACGCCACCAAGATCCTGTTTCAGAATCCCCTGAATCCGTGGTCGCACACCGATGTCGGCAAATCGCTGGCCGCGGCTTGCGAATTGTTCGAGCGCACGACGCGCCGCTACGGCAAGCCGGAATGGGGCCTCGACGACACCGAGGTCAACGGCATCCGCGTCCCCGTCGAGGTCCGCCCGGTCTGGGAAAAGCCGTTTTGCCGGCTGCTCTATTTCGATCGCAAGTTTACCCGCCCCTTGCGCAGCCCGCAGCCGCGCGTGCTGATCGTGGCGCCGATGTCCGGCCACTACGCGACGCTGCTTCGCGGCACGGTCGAGGCCCTGCTGCCCGCGCATGAGGTTTACATCACCGATTGGGCCGACGCTCGCATGGTCCCCTTGAGCGAAGGCCGCTTCGATCTCGACGACTACATCGACTACGTCATCGAGATGCTGCATGTGCTCGGCGGCAACACCCATGTGATGGCGGTGTGCCAGCCTTCCGTCCCCGTCGTCGCGGCCGTTTCGATCATGGAAGCGCGGCGCGACCCCTTCGTGCCGACCTCGATGACGCTGATGGGCGGCCCGATCGACACCCGCCGCAATCCGACCGCGGTGAACAAGGTTGCCGAACAGCGCGGCATCGACTGGTTCCGCAACCACGTCATCACCAAGGTGCCGTTCCCGCATCCCGGCATGATGCGTGACGTTTATCCGGGCTTTTTGCAGCTCAACGGCTTCATCAGCATGAATCTCGACCGGCACATGGATGCGCACAAGCAGCTGTTTGCCAATCTGGTGAAGGGCGACGGCGATCTCGTCGACAAGCATCGCGACTTCTATGACGAATATCTCGCGGTGATGGACCTGACCGCGGAGTATTACCTGCAGACGGTCGACACCGTGTTCGTCAAGCACGCGCTGCCGAAGGGTGAGATGACCCATCGCGGCACGCGGGTTGATCCCACCAAGATCACGCGCGTTGCGCTGATGACTGTGGAAGGCGAGAACGACGACATCTCGGGTCTCGGTCAGACCGAAGCGACGCATGGTTTGTGCAGCTTGATCCCCGAAAATCGCCGCGTGCATTACGTGCAGAAGGGCGTCGGACATTACGGCGTGTTCAACGGCTCGCGTTTCAAGTCGGAAATCGTGCCGCGTATCCACGATTTCATGATTTCGGCGGCGAATCCGAAGGCTTCACTGGCGTTGGCGGCCGAATAGGCCGCTTTTTCGGGTTTCCCGCGCCTGCCGGACCCCTCCGGCGGGCCTGGGTTCCCGCCAGATTCGCGGTAATTAGGTAGCGCTCTAGGAGTGAGTCCGCCCTCAGATTTTGGGGCCCCAGCATGCGTCCAGCGGGGGCGAAAAAATCGGGTTCCAACCCCAGTCTGTAGGGTCTCCCGGGCTGCCAACCCCTGTATATTGGGCAAATGATTTGTTTTTGCGCCGAGCGCTTTCCCTGGCGGCGGTTATGGCAGAATCCGGGCGAACTCCTGCCCCCCGGACTGACAGACATGGCCACTCGCGCGCTACTTTATCGGCGGCCTCACGAACCCAAGACCTTTGTGATCCACCACGGATCGCAATTCTTCGCGATAAGGCTGCGTCGGCACCGCCGCGCGCGTCGCTATACGCTTCGAATTCATCCGAGCGATCGCGAAGCGATCCTCACCATGCCGCCGCGCGGCACGCTCGCTGAGGCAAAAGACTTCGCGCAGCGTCACGGTGCATGGATTGCCGCGCGCCTTGGCCGCTTGCCAAAGGCTGCGCCGTTCCAGGCGGGCACTGTGATACCGCTTCGGGGCTTGCCGCACCGGATCGTGCATCGCGCCGGCGTCCGCGGCACGGTGTGGACCGAGACGCGCGATAGCGGCGAGCGCATCATCTGCGTTGCCGGTGGCGTCGATCATGTCGATCGCCGTGTCCATGACTTCCTGAAGCGCGAGGCGCGCCACGATTTGCAACGGTCGGCGGAAGCCTATGCCGCCGAGCTCGGCGTTCGCGTCAGGCGCCTCTCGATCCGCGATCAGTCGAGCCGCTGGGGCTCCTGCACCTCCGCCGGCTCGCTGTCGTTCTCGTGGCGCCTGATCCTCGCGCCGCCCTACGTGCTGGATTATCTCGCAGCCCACGAGGTCGCCCACCTCGTCGAGATGAACCACTCGCCACGGTTCTGGCGCGTCTGCGCGAAGGTCTGCCCGTCGGTGGAGCGCGCCAAGAAGTGGCTCGACACCCATGGCAACGACCTGCATCGCTACGGAATCGAGGATTAAGCCTCGTTGTTGCAGTTTTGGAAGCTGTCATCGCCCGCGAAAGCGGGCGATCCAGTATTCCAGAGGCGGTGACGAATACGGAGAAGCCGCGGCGTACTGGATTCCCCGCCTGCGCGGGGAATGACAGCCGAAAAAGGTGGCAACGTCAGTGCCCTCGCGCGATGGCCACTGATTTACCCGACGCGCCAACGGCTTCGTCAAATTCACCGTGCACCACACCGGCCGTCACCGGCTACTGTGCATGGGCTGTTTTCGAACTTTTAGTTCAGGCCGAACCTGATAGCGCCTTAGTCGCTACCTGTTCCCGCCGAACAACCGATCCATCAGCCAGCCGTCGAGACCCGCGGCCGGCTCCGGCCGGACATTGGCGCGCGTCGGGGGCGGGCGAGTGCCGCCGTTGTTGACGGGAGCAGGCGGCGTCGGGGCGGAGACTTGCGAAGCCGCCTGCGCGAGGTTCGACAGACCCCAGCCGACTTGCGAGTTCGGCAGGCTTGCGACCGCCACGCCTTCGTGCGCGATGCGCATGAAGCGCGACCAGACTTCCACAGGCAGGCCGCCGCCGGTCGCCTTCTTGGTCGGCGAGTTGTCATCATTGCCGAGCCAGACGCCGGTGACGAGGTTGGCGGTGTAGCCGACGAACCAGGCGTCCCGGTAATCCTGGCTGGTGCCGGTCTTGCCGGCGGCCATCCAGCCTAGGATCTCCGCCTTCTTGGCGGTGCCGGAGATCAGCGTTTCCCGCATCATCGTGTTCATCATTGCCACATGGCGCGGCTCGATCACCTGGTTGCGCTCGTCGGGCTGGCGCATGTAGAGCAGCTTGCCGCCTTCTATCGTCTTGATCTTCGTCACGACATGCGGCGACACCGCGAAGCCGCCATTGGCGAACGGCGCGTAGGCGCCGACCAGCTCGACGACCGAGACCTCGGAGGTCCCGAGCGCGATCGAGGCGTTGGGTTCGAGTTTCGACGAGATGCCGAGCCGATGCGCCGTGCGCACCACGTTCTTCGGCCCGACTTCGAGGCCGAGGCGAATTGCGACCGTGTTGAGCGACATCGCGAGCGCCTGCGTCAGCGTCACCGCGCCGAAATATTCATGAGTGTAGTTCTCGGGCTTCCAGCCCTTGACCTCGATCGGCGCGTCCTGGCGGATCGTGTCCGGCGTCAGCCCCTGCTCCAGCGCGGTCAGATAGACGAACGGCTTGAACGAGGAGCCCGGCTGGCGCTTGGCCGTCACGGCGCGGTTGTACTGGCTATCGGAATAATTCCGCCCGCCGACCAAGGCGCGCACCGCGCCGCCGGGCGTCATCGCGACCAGCGCGCCCTGGCTGACGTTGAATTTCACGCTTTTCGCCGCGAGCTCGTCGATGATGGCGGCCTCCGCCACGCTCTGGAGCTTTGGATCGATCGTGGTCTCGACCGTGATGCTCTGGTCGATCTGGCCGACGAGATCGTCCAGCACTTCGCCGATCCAGTCGGCGACGTAGTTCACGGTGCCGGCGCCGGCCGGCTTCACGTTGTAGGAGGGATGGCCGATCGAGGCCTGCGCCTGGGCTTCGGTGATGAACTTGGCCTCCGCCATCGCGGCGAGCACGACCTGCGCGCGCGCTTCCGCGCCTTCGGGATTGCGGTTGGGCGCAAGGCGCGAGGGCGATTTGACGAGGCCCGCGAGCATCGCGGCCTCCGCGATCGTCACGTTCCTGGCCGACTTGCCGAAATATTTCTGCGCGGCGGCCTCGACGCCATAGGCGCCGGAGCCGAAATAGACGCGGTTGAGGTAGAGCTCCAGAATCTCGTTCTTGGAGTGCTTGCGCTCCAGCCAGATCGCAAGCTCCGCCTCCTGCAGCTTGCGCTGCATGGTGCGCTCCTGCGTCAGAAACAGGTTCTTGGCGAGCTGCTGCGTCAGCGTCGAGCCGCCCTGCGAGACACCGCGACGGAGAACATTGGTGACGGCGGCGCGCAAGATGCCGACCGGGTCGATGCCGAAATGCGAATAGAAGCGGCGGTCCTCGATGGCGATGAAGGCCTTTGGCAAATACGGCGGCAGATCCCTTAGCGCGACATTGGCGCCGGCCATCTCGCCGCGTTGCGCCAGCACGCTGCCGTCCATGCCGACGATCTGGATCGTCGGCGGGCGTTTGGGAATCTCCAGCGACTGAATGGGCGGCAGATGGGCGCCGACCCAGATCACGACGCCGACCACGGCGATCACGCCCCAGAGGCCGAGCACGGCGCCCCAATAGAACAGCCGGCCGATGCCAAAGCCGATCTTCGACTTCGACCTTCGCTTTGCGCCGCTGCGGCTCACGGGGGCTTTCCTCTCGCGCGGCGGCTCGTCATCGGCATCGTCGCTCCTGCGCTTGGCCTTGGCCTTTTTCGGCTTGTCGTCGGTAGCGTTCGGGATGCGATCGGCCGCCGTCAGGCGCAAATCGGCCAGCGCTGCAGGCAAGCCAAACAGCGGCTCCTTGCGCCCGCCTTTTTTCTTTCCCCACGCCATACGCAAAAACGCCCGGTCAGCCCGCCACACCGTACGCTAGCGGTGGCTGTTTAAGGCCCGGTTACGCAAAGCTTAATGCGGGATTAGGAGGTGCGGCGAGCGCGTGCCGGTGGTTCCGCAAGAAGCGCGGCAAAGCTAGGATCGAGCCATCAACGAAAGGAAACGCTCATGGGCCATATCGATCCGACCAAGGAGGTTTTCGCGCAATTCCGGGAGAACGACCGCCCGGGCCCGATCCACATGCTCAACCTGGTGCGCCTGCGCAAGGAGGCCGCCTATCCGGACGGCCGGAAAGCGACCGGCGCCGAGGCCTATGCGGCCTATGGTCGCGAAAGCGGTCCGGTGTTCACACGCCTCGGCGGCCGCATCATCTGGCAGGGCAAGTTCGAGATGATGCTGATCGGCCCGCAAGAGGAGCGTTGGGACCATTGCTTCATCGCCGAATATCCAAGCGTCGCCGCCTTCGTCGAGATGATCCGCGACCCCGTCTATCGCGAAGCGGTGAAACACCGGCAAGCGGCCGTGGAGGACTCGCGCCTGATTCGCCATGCCGCGCTGCCGGTTGGAAAGAATTTCGGCGAGGTGCCGACGTAAGCGAGGGGACCACTGGCTGATTTGATTGAAGTCAGCGCCGCAATCACCGCTGCGCTCCCTCCCCCCTTAAGGGGAAGGGAGCGAGAGAGCATACGCTCTGGCCTAACCAAAGCGAGAGAGTCAGCGCTGTAACTAACCGGACGGTCCGGTGTCTTCCATGATCGGGCCAAACAGCTCCCAGCGTTCGCCGTTGAACTTCATCATCTGCATCTGCTTGTTGACGCGGAAGTCGTTCGGTCCGGTGTTGATCTTGATGCCGGGCAGCGCGAAGCTCGGAGTAAAGTCCTTGATGTTGGCGACCTGCTTCATGACGTTCTCGCGCGTCAGGTCGTCGCCACACTGCTTCAGCACCTGCGTCAACAATTCGGCCACCGAATAGGCATAGGTGTTGACGGTGTTGAGCTTGTCGCCTTCCGGGAAATACTTGTCCATGAAGGCGAAGAAGGCCTTCACGCCGGGATCGTCCTTCCACTGCGGATCGCTGGGCTCCTTGCCGTACTGGGTCGAGATGATGCCCTTGGAGATGTCGAGGCCGGCAGGTTTCAGCGTCGCCGAGATCGGGCTCGCATTGATGTCGACGATGTGGACCGGCGTCCAGCCGAGGTCGGCGAGCTTCTTGATCGCCTGTGCCGCGAATTTCGGCGTCGAAGCATCAAAGAACACGTCTGTGCCCATCGACTTCAGCTTGACCACCTGCGAGTCGACGGTTGGATCGGTGACCTCGTAGGACACCTCGCCGACGATCATGCTCGTGGCCTTGTCGCCGAGGCCGCTCTTCAGGCCGGCGAGATAGTCGCGGCCCATGTCGTCATTCTGGTAGAGCACGCCGATCTTGGCGTTGGGGTGATTTTCGAGAATGTATTTTGCGTAGATGCGCCCCTCGGACACGTAGTTGGGATTATAGGCGATGGTCCAGGGATAGTTCTTCGGATCGTTGAAGCGTGCGGCGCCCGTCGAGGCCAGGAGCTGTGGCACCTTCTTGCCGTTGAGATATTTCTGCACGGCCGCATTTGCCGCGGTGCCGATGATCTGGAACGTGAACAGCACCTCGTCGCCTTCGACCAGCTTGCGCACCTGCTCGACCGTCTTCGGCGGCGAATAGGCGTCGTCATACTGGATCAGGTTGATCTTGCGGCCGTTGATGCCGCCCTGATCGTTGATCATCTTGAAGTAGGCGGCCTGGGTCTTGCCGATATTGGCGTAGACGGAATAGGGGCCCGAGAACGGCACGGTCTGGCCAATCTTGATCTCGGTGTCGGTGGCGCCGGTGTCGTATTTCTTCTGCGCGAGCGCCGGCGAGGTTGCGAGCGCAAGGGCGAAGGCCGCGGTGGCGGCCAAATGAGCTAGACGATTGTTCATCCGGAATCTTCCTCCTGACGGAATTATCTGCCGATGGTCTGATTGCGCCTATTTTGAGCGGCCGCCATCGCTGTCGGGAATTGTGGAGGAAGCCCCGCCACGGCGCAAGGCGGATCAGCTTTCGGGTGGCGTTCACGGGCGTGCCGCGACAATGTGTGCCTGCCCATTTGGCAGAGATCATCCTGATGAAGTCGACGACGCAGAACCCGGAAGCATTCGGTCTCGATCGCCTCGCGACGCCGATCGGGGCCGCTTTGCTCGTCTTCGATGCCGACGGCATTCTTCGCGCGCTCGATTGGGAAGATTACGAACATCGCATGCGGGAGCTGTTGCGCCTGCACCACGGCGCGGTCGATCTGCGCGCGCGGCGCGCGCCCGCCGAAATGCGTTTCGCGCTGTCAGGCTATTTCGACGGTGATCTCGATCGGCTCAAGTCGATCAAGTGGCGTGTCACCGGCACGCCGTTCCAGCGCAAGGTCTGGACGGCGCTTGCAACGATTCCCTCAGGCACAACGCTGAGCTACGGCGCATTGGCGGCAAGGCTCGATATGCCCAAGGCGGTGCGCGCCGTCGGTCATGCCAATGGCTCCAACCCGATCAGCGTGGTGCTGCCCTGTCATCGCCTGATCGGCGCTGACGGATCGCTGGTGAAATACGGCGGCGGCTTGGAGCGCAAGCGTTGGCTGCTCAGGCACGAGGGGGTGGAGGTGTAGCGCGTCTCTCTCTACTCGTCCTACTCGTCATTCCGGGGCGCAGCGCGAGCGGCGAGCCCGGAATCTATCGGGCCACTGGTAACGCGGATGAATGGATTCCGGGCTCGCGCCACGCGCGCCCCGGAATGACACGTGGAGAGAGTCGGGCGCGCCCCTCACGCCGCCGGCTGAACCGCCTTCTCGCCCGCCATCACATGCGTCAGCGCGCTCTTGATCGCGGCCTGGCGTGTCGGCGCGTTGATCTGCGCGCCGAGGAGGTCGGTGACATAGAACACGTCGCGCGCGCGCTCGCCGAAGGTCGCAACATGAGCGGAGGCGATGTTGAGGTTCAACTTGGAGATCGCCGTGGTCAGCTCGTAGAGCAGGCCGGGGCGGTCGAGGCCGGAGACCTCGATCACGGTGTAGCGATCGGACCACTGGTTGTTGATGATGACTTCCGGCTCGATCACGAAGGGGCGCGCCTTGCTGCGCACGGTGCGCCGGGCCACCACCTCGGGCAGCCGCAGCTTGCCTTCCAGCACGTCCTCGATCATCTCGCCGATGCGGGTGGCGCGGCGGCCCTCGTCCTCGTCGCGCTCGTATTCGCGCGAGATCGAGATGGTGTCGAGCGCACGGCCGTCGGTCGTGGTGTAGATCTGGGCGTCGACGATGTTGGCGCCGGCGGACGCACAGGCGCCGGCGATGATCGACAGCAGCCAGGGATGGTCGGCGGCGAAGATCGTGAGCTCGGTGACGCCGCGCACCTCGTCGAAGCCGACATTGATCGCGAGCTTGTGGCCGGCCTGCTCGCTCGCGCGCACGAAGCGCGCATGGCGCATCTTGCGCGGCAGTTCGACCTTGAGCCAGTAGGCCGGATAGTGCCGGCCGACATAGGCGTCGAGCTCATCCTTTGGCCATTCGGCAAACGCAATGCGGAATTCGGCCTGCGCGGCGGCAAGGCGCTTGCCGCGGTCGACTTCGGAGAAGCCGCCAGTCAGCACCGGCTCGGTCTCGTAGTAAAGCGAGCGCAAAAGCTGCGCCTTCCAGCCATTCCACACGCCGGGCCCGACGCCGCGGATGTCGGCGGTGGTCAGGATCGTGAGCAGCTTCATCTGCTCGACCGACTGCACCACGGCGGCAAAGTTCTCGATGGTCTTGCGGTCGGACAGATCGCGCGACTGCGCGACCGTCGACATGGTCAGATGTTCCTCGATCAGCCACGCCACGAGCTCGGTATCGGCCGGGCTGAAGCCGAGCCGCGGACAGAGCCGCCGTGCCACCTTGGCGCCCGCGATGGAGTGATCCTCGGGCCGGCCCTTGGCGATGTCGTGCAGGAGCGTCGCGATATAGATCACCGAACGGTGCTCGGGCCGGGTCTTGCGCATCAGGTCGCTGGCGAGCGTGAACTCCTCGATGCCGCCGCGCTCGATGTCCTGCAGGAAGCCGATGCAGCGGATCAGATGCTCGTCGACCGTGTAGTGATGATACATGTTGAACTGCATCATCGAGACGATCTTGCCGAAGGCGCGGATGAAATGACCGAGCACGCCGGTCTCGTTCATCCGTCGCAGCACGGTCTCGGCGTCGTTGGAGGTCAGGATCTCCATGAACAGCCGGTTCGCTTCCGGATTCTCGCGGAGCTGCGCGTTGATCAGGTTGAGCGAGCGCGTCACGGTACGCATCGCGTCGGGGTGGAACGCGAGGTTGTTCTTCTGTGCCAGGCGGAAGATGCGGATCAGGTTGACCGGATCGTGCTTGAACACGTCGGGTGCAGCCAGGTTGATGCGGTTGTTGTCGACGATGAAGTCGTCGCTATCAGGCACGCGCCGCTTCACGGTGCTTGGCCTCAGGCGCGCCATCATCCGGCTCAGCACCGGCGCGGGCTTGGCCTGCTGGTCTTCCAGCTTCGCGCACAGGATGGCGGTAAGATTGCCGACTTCCTTGGCGACCAGGAAGTAGTGCTTCATGAAGCGCTCGACGTCCTGCATGCCGGGATGCGAGGTGTAGCCGAGGCGAACCGCGATCTCGCGCTGGAGGTCGAAGGAGAGGCGCTCCTCGGCGCGGCCGCAGTAGAAATGCAGATTGCAGCGCACCGACCAGAGGAAGTCGGCGCAGCGGCGGAAGGTGCGGTACTCCTGTGCGTCGAACACCCCGCGCTCGGCGAGTTCGTCGGTGTCGCGCACGCGATAGACGTATTTCGCGATCCAGAACAGCGTGTGCAGGTCACGCAGGCCGCCCTTGCCATCCTTGACGTTGGGCTCGACCAGATAGCGCGATTGGCCGCCGCGGCGATGCCGCTCCTCGCGTTCGGCGAGCTTTGCGGTGACGAATTCGGATGCGGTGCCCTGCACCACGTCCTTGTCGAACCGCGCGACCAGCTCGTCATAGAGCGGCTGGTCGCCGGTCAGGAAGCGCGTCTCCAGGATCGCGGTGCGGATGGTCATGTCGCCGCGCGCCTGCCGGATCGATTCATCGACCGAGCGCGTGGCGTGACCGACCTTCAGGCCCATGTCCCAGAGGCAATAGAGGATGGCTTCGGCGACCTGCTCGCCCCAGGCGGTCTGCTTGTAGGGCAGGATGAACAAGAGATCGATGTCGGATTCCGGTGCCATCAGCCCGCGGCCATAGCCGCCGGTCGCAACCACCGCCATGCGCTCGGCGCCGGTCGGAATCGGCGAGCGGTAGAGATGGCGGGTCGCGGCCGAATAGAGGATGCGGATGATCTCGTCCTGCACGTGGCACAGCCGCTCGGCGCAGCGCCTTCCGTGGCGGTCTTTCAGCAGGATCTTCTGCGCTTCGGCGCGCGCTGCGATCAGCTCGGTCTTGAGCAGTTGCGCCATCGCCGTGCGGAACGCGTCCTCGCGCCCCTCATGCTTTGCGGCAAGCGCGTCGACTGCGGCGGTCACCCGCGCGCTGTCGAAGCGATCATCCATCTCCTGCTTGTGCTGGGTCGTGACGCTGTCCATGCTTCACCGGATATAAGAGGTGACAGGCGCTGTCACCCGCCATTCTTTCGCAATAGTCGTTCCATGCTTGGAAAGGCCGGCTTTCGGCAAACTTGTTCTCGGTCGGCCTGGTTTCAAGACAGGGATTTTCTCGTTGACCTCTAGGTATAACTCATTGAAAAACAATGAAGTTTCGCAAGGAGGCAGGCATGACCAGATTTTCACGACGCATTCTGCTGGCGGGCGCTGTGGCGCTCGCGCTGACCCCTGGTTTGGTGCGCGCAGCCGAGCCGCTGAAGGAGCTTCGCATCGACTGGGCGACCTACAATCCGGTGTCGCTGGTCCTGAAGCAGAAGGGGCTTCTCGAGAAGGAGTTCGCCAAGGACGGCATCAGCATCACCTGGGTACAGTCGGCCGGCTCCAACAAGGCGCTCGAATTCCTCAATGCCGGCTCGATCGATTTCGGCTCGACTGCGGGTTCGGCGGCACTGGTCGCAAGGATCAACGGCAACCCGATCAAGTCGATCTACGTCTATTCGCGCCCCGAATGGACCGCGCTGGTCACGCCTAAGGATTCCAAGATCGCGAGCGTTGCTGATCTCAAAGGCAAGCGCGTCGCGGTGACGCGCGGCACCGATCCTCACATTTTCCTGGTGCGCGCGCTGCTCGCGGCCGGCCTCTCCGAGAAGGACATCACGCCGGTGCTGCTCCAGCATGCCGACGGCAAGACCGCGCTGATTCGCGGCGACGTCGACGCCTGGGCCGGCCTCGATCCGATGATGGCGCAGGCCGAGGTCGAGGAGGGCGCAAAGCTGTTCTACCGCAAGGCCGACGCCAACACCTGGGGCATCCTCAATGTGCGCGAGCAGTTCCTGAAGGACTATCCGGACATCGTCCGCCGCGTGCTCGCGGTGTATGAGGACGCGCGAAAATATTCGCTGGCGAATTACGACGAGCTGAAGAAGACCTTCATTGCGGTGACGAAGCTGCCCGACACCGTCGTCGACAAGCAGCTCAAGGAGCGCACCGAGCTGACCCACAGCCGCATCGGCGCGCCGCAGCGCGAGTCGATCCTCGCCGCCGGCCTCGCGCTCCAGCAGGCGGGCGTCGTCGACGCCAAGGTCGACGTCAAGGCTACGCTCGACGCCCTGATCGACGACCAGGTCTTGCTGCCGACGAATTGAAGGCGGGAAGAGGCACGCTGGCGCAACAAATTCCCCTGTCGTCCCGGGGCGCGAAGCGAACCCGGGACCCAAAACCCCAGGGAGGGGTTGGGCGGAGGCTGACAACCACCAGCTCGCGCCACAACTTCTCCCTGGGATTATGGGTCCCGGATCAGCGCTCGCTCCGCTCGCTTGTCCGGGACGACAGCGGAGAGCGCGGCGACACTGTTGCAATCCCGTACAAGACGCGCTTGCTATGGCAATGACCTTCGACGCGCCAGCCGTGGAACAAGCCGATAGCGCCGTAGCGCATGCGCCGCGCATCGCGCGCTACGCGCGGCCGCTGCTTGGGCTCGCGCTGCCGCTGGCGCTCGCGCTGGGATGGGAGCTCGTGGTCTGGCTCGGCTATTCCAACGGCCGGCTGGTGCCGCCGCCCTCGCGCGTCTTTGCCACCATCCTCGATCTTGCCCGCTCTGGTGAGCTGACGCGGCACATCGCGGCGACCTTGTGGCGCGTCGGCCTCGGCTTCGGCCTCGGTGTCGTCGCGGGCACGCTGCTCGGGGCCGTCTCCGGCTATTGGGCGCTGGCGCGACGGCTGCTCGATCCGACCATCCAGGCGCTGCGCGCGATCCCGTCGCTCGCCTGGGTGCCGTTGTTCATCCTGTGGCTTGGCATTTTCGAGACCTCGAAGATCGTGCTGATCGCGGTCGGCGTGTTCTTTCCGGTCTATCTCGGGGTGATGGGTGCGATCCTCTCGGTCGACCGCAAGATCGTCGAGGTCGGCCGCGTCTTCCGTCTCTCGGGCCCGGCCATGATCCGCCGCATCCTGCTGCCCGCGGTGCTGCCGGCCTATGTGGTCTCGCTGCGCGTCGGCCTCGGGCTGGGCTGGATGTTCGTGGTCGCGGCCGAATTGATCGGTGCCTCCGAAGGTCTCGGCTATCTCCTGCTCGATGGCCAGCAGCTCGGCAAGCCTGCGCAGATCGTCGCCGCGATCGTCATCTTCGCCATCCTCGGCAAGCTCACCGACTGGCTGATCGAGGTCGCGACGGCGCCGCTGCTGCGCTGGCAGGATGCCTTCGGGCGCGAGCAGGGAGGGGCGTGATGCTGGCGCTCGAACGGGTGAGCAAGACCTACCCCAATGGCGTCGAGGCGCTGGCGCGCTTCTCGGCCGCGATCAGGCAGGGCGAGATCGTCGCCATCATCGGCGGTTCCGGCTGCGGCAAGTCCACGCTGCTGCGCGCCATTGCCGGCCTCGATCGCGCCAGCTCGGGCACGGTGACGCTCGACAACGAGGCGATATCGTCGCCGCATGCCAAGATCGGCATCATCTTCCAGGAGCCGCGGCTGTTGCCCTGGCTCAGCGTCGCCGACAACATCGGCTTCGGCCTTGCGGACCTTCCCGCGGGCGAGCGACGCGAAAAAGTCGCGCGCGCGCTCGAGCGCGTCGGACTTGCCGACAAGGCCGATGCCTGGCCGCGCGAGCTCTCCGGCGGACAGGCGCAGCGCGTCGCGATCGCGCGTGCGCTGGTGCCGCAACCCGAGGTGCTCCTGCTCGACGAGCCGTTCTCAGCGCTCGATGCCTTCACCCGCAGGGATCTCCAAGACCATCTGCTCGACCTCTGGGCCGATACGCGCCCGACGCTGATCCTGGTGACCCATGACGTCGACGAGGCTGTGGTGCTGGCCGATCGCGTGCTCGTGATGCGGCCGCGGCCGGGCCGGCTGTTCGACCAGATCGAGATCAATCTCGCACGCCCGCGCGACCGCAACTCGCCTCTGTTCGACAGCTTCAAGCGCAGCGTCCTGACTTCGCTCGACCGCTCGCTCGATCGCAACGTGCCTGACCGTGACGCAACCCAGGGTCCCGGCCAGGCGATGTGGTGGTGACAATTTTGCTCCCAGCCGGTACATCGAGGGGCGATCTTCCGGGAGAGAACAAAAATGGATGCCGCAGAACTCCGCCAGATGCAGGCCCCGATCAAGGAACGCTACAAGACCGATCCGAAGGCCGCGCTGATCACGCTGAAGGCCAAGGGCACGACCGACAACGACGGCATCGCCTGCAAGGTCGAGACCGGCCGCGCGCTCGCGGTGGCTGGCCTGCATCCGGCGACCGGCGGCTCCGGGCTGGAGCTTTGTTCGGGCGACATGCTGCTCGAGGCGCTGGTTGCCTGCGCCGGCGTCACGCTGAAATCGGTCGCGACCGCGATCGATGTGCCGCTGAAAACCGGCAATGTCTACGCTGAAGGCGATCTCGATTTCCGCGGCACGCTCGGCGTCGACAAGGAGACCCCGGTCGGCTTCGCCGAGATCCGCCTGCGCTTCGAAGTCGACACCGACGCGCCGCAGGACAAGCTCGATCTGCTGCTGAAACTCACCGAACGCTATTGCGTGGTCTACCAGACCATCAAGAACGGCCCGAAGGTCTCGGTGTCGATGCAGAGGATGTAGCCGTCCACCTCTCCCGTGGGGAGAGGTCGCGCCGAAGGCGCGGGTGAGGGGCTGCGCTCTCTCGTGGGACCTGAATCCCTCACCCGATTTGCTGCTGCAAATCGACCTCTCCCTACGGGAGAGGTGAACAAGCCCGCGGATAATTCACTTCAACAAAAATCATCCCGCGAAAAATGCCCCCCGAGCTCACCTTCCTCTTCTTCCTTCTCCTGCGCATGGCGATCGCTGCGGCGTTCGTGGTGACGGCGTCTGTTATCACCGAGCGCTCGGGCCCGGTGATCGGCGCGCTGGTCGCGACGCTCCCGATTTCCGCGGGGCCCTCTTACGTCTTTCTCGCGCTCGATCACGATGCCGCATTCATCGCGCAGGGTGCGCTGGCGAGCCTTCCAGTCAACGCCGCGACGATCTTCCTCGGGCTCACCTATGTCGTGCTGGCGCAGCGGCGTAACCTCATCGTCAGTTGTGGTGCGGCAATCGCAGTCTGGATCGCGCTCGCCTCGATCATCCGCCAGTTCGACTGGTCGCTCACATCAGGCCTTGCCGCCAACCTGATCGCGTTCGGCATCTGCATTCCGCTGCTGGCGCGCTATCGCCATGTGAAGATGCCGCTGGTGACGCGCCGCTGGTACGACATTCCCTTCCGCGCAGCGCTGGTCGCCACTCTGGTCGCCATCGTGGTGTCGACCTCAGGCTGGGTCGGGCCGCGCGTCAGCGGCATCATCGCGCTCTATCCGATCGTCTTCACCAGCATGATGGTGATCCTGCACCCGCGCATCGGCGGCCCGCCGACCGCCGCCGTCATCGCCAATGCCGCCTGGGGCCTGCTCGGCTTCGGCATGGCGATCGCGGTGATGCACGTCGCGGTCGTGAAATTCGGATCGGTGATTGGCCTCACTCTCGCGCTCGCCACCTGCGTGAGCTGGAATCTGACGCTGTGGTGGACTGCGCGAAGAAAGAAACTTTCCTGATCGTGGCGGCAGTCTCTGCTGCAATGAAAGTGTCTTGCCTTGTCGTCGCCGTCCATTCGCCCCTGAGCGCTGCTACTGCAAGTCGACGACCTTCGGGCCCGGGCCTATTGCAAGCTGAAGTCCGCGCGTTTGCGGGCGGTTCGTTGCCGAATTCCGATCGTATCGTTAAGCGAATCTTCGCATCTCGGCGCAATTGTAATTCCAAATTGATTCTTTCGGCAGATGAGCTGGGGCGCCTCGATGAGATGACGGTGTTCATCGACGACGAGCATCCGAGACGCCCTCGAGTTACATCGATTGAGATGCGCAACCGCGGCGATAAGCCGAGCGCTCATCTGCTTCACTGAAAACGGCGCGGCAAGCCAACGGAGGCGTCGCTCTGGACACATTGCAGCACGAGACGGATTATTCGCGCGGCTCAAGCGCAACTTGGGAGACACAAAGGTGTTTGGACGCAAAACGACTTCCGATGCGTACGCGTTGCTTGCCGCCAAGGTCATCGACGCAAATGTCATGATCGCAGATGAGAACCTGAACATCGTCTACATGAACGAGTCCGTGACCCGCCTTCTGCGGGGCGCGGAAGCCGATCTCAAGAAGGACCTGCCGCAGTTCAACGTCGATCGTCTGATCGGCACCAACATTGACATCTTCCACAAGAACCCCAGCCATCAACGGCGAATGCTTGAGGCTCTCAATTCCAAGCATCGCGCGACGATCAAGATCGGTCAGTGGAGCTTCGATCTGGTTGCGACGCCGCTGAAGCACCCGGACGGAAGGCGCGCCGGCACGGCGGTCGAGTGGACCGATGCGTCGATTCGCCTGCAAAATCTCAATTTCGAAGCCCAAGCCGCAGCCATTAGCCGCGCACAAGCCGTGATCGAATTCAATCTCGACGGCACCGTCGTGACCGCCAACGACAACTTCCTCAACGCGTTAGGGTACTCCCTCACAGAAATCCAAGGCAAGCACCACAGCCTGTTCATGCCTCCCGATCAACGCGACGGCGGCGCCTACCGCGAGTTCTGGGCTGCACTCAATCGCGGTGAGCTTCAGTCCGGTGAGTTCAAGCGGATCGCCAAGGGCGGGCGCGAGGTCTGGATTCTCGCGTCCTACAATCCTGTGCTGGACGAGAAGGGGAAGCCCTTCAAGGTCGTCAAATTCGCAACCGACGTGACCGCGGACAAGCTGAAGAATGCCGATCTCGCCGGCCAGATCGCGGCGATTGACAAGGCGCAGGCCGTGATCGAGTTCAACATGAACGGCACGATCATCACCGCCAACGACAATTTCCTGGCGACCCTCGGCTATTCGCTGGCCGAGATCAAGGGCAAGCACCACGGCATGTTCGTCGAGCCGTCCGAGCGCGACGGCGCGGCCTATCGCGAGTTCTGGGCTGCGCTCAACCGCGGCCAGTACCAGGCCGCCGAGTACAAGCGCATCGGCAAGGGCGGCAAGGAAATCTATATCCAGGCCTCCTACAACCCGATCCTCGACCTCAACGGCAAGCCGTTCAAGGTCGTGAAATATGCGACCGATACCACCAGGCAGGTGCTGGTCCGCATGGGCAATGAGCGCGTCCGCGGCATGATGGAATCGGTCGCCGCCGGCTCCGAGGAGCTCAACGCCTCGGTGCGGGAGATTTCGGAAGCGATGACGAAATCGCGCGAGACCGCGATGGGCGCGGTCGAGCAGGTCGCCTCCGCCGACGCGCAGGCGCAGCGCCTCACCGAGGCCGCGCAGGCGATGACCGGCATCGTCGAGATGATCAACAGCATCACCGGCCAGATCAACCTTTTGGCGCTCAACGCCACGATCGAATCGGCGCGCGCGGGGGAAGCCGGCCGCGGCTTCGCGGTGGTCGCCTCCGAAGTGAAGAGCCTCGCCAACCAGGCCAAGCAGGCGACCGACAAGATCGGCCAGGAGATCGGCAGCCTCAACGGCATCTCCGGCGACGTCGTCAGCGCGCTCGGCTCGATCAAGCAGGCGATCAACAATGTCAGCGAATATGTGACGTCGACGGCGGCCGCCATCGAGGAGCAGAGCACGGTCACGAACGAAATGTCGACCAGCATGCAGCGCGCCGCCGCGGAAGCAGCGGCCATCGCGGCGAGGGCTTGAGCCAAACACGCAGATCGCAGGGTGGGTTAGCCGAAGGTGTAACCCACCGCTTTCGTCGCCGCGAGAGAAGAGGTGGGTTACGCTTCGCTAACCCACCCTACGGCACCGTCACTGCTTCGGCAGCTTCGCCTTCAACGCATAGAGCGCATCGAGCGCCTCGCGCGGGGTCATCTCGTCGGGGTGCAACGCCCTTACCGCTTCGATCAGCAGTTCGGCTTCGCTTGGCGGAGCGGCTTCTGCCGCGGCGCGTGAGGGGACCGCGAACAGCGGCAGATCGTCGACCAGCGCACGCGCGGTCTGGCCGCGGTCTTGTGCTTCGAGTTTCGCCAGCACGGATTTGGCGCGCGTGATCACTGCCGGCGGCAGGCCGGCGAGCTTGGCGACCTGGATGCCGTAGGAGCGGTCGGCGGAGCCCGGCAGCACCTCGTGCAGGAACACGACGTTGCCCTGCCACTCCTTGACCCGCACCGTGGCGTTGAACATCCGTGGCAATTTTGCCGAGAGCGCGGTCAGCTCGTGGTAGTGCGTGGCGAACAGCGTCCGGCAGCGGTTGCTCTCGTGCAGATGCTCGATCGCGGCCCAGGCGATCGAGAGACCGTCGAAGGTCGCAGTTCCCCGTCCGATCTCATCGAGGATGACCAGCGAGCGCTCGCCGGCTTGGTTCAAGATCGCTGCGGTCTCGACCATTTCCACCATGAAGGTGGAGCGGCCGCGGGCGAGATCGTCGGCGGCGCCGACACGCGAGAACAGCCGGTCGACGATGCCGATGCGGGCGCGCGAGGCCGGCACGAAGCTGCCGATCTGCGCCATCAGCGCAATCAGCGCGTTCTGGCGCAGGAAGGTCGATTTACCGGCCATGTTCGGGCCGGTGAGCAGCCAGAGCTGGCCGGATTTCTGGCCAGGCGCCGGCGACAGATCGCAGGCATTGGCAATGAACGGCTCGCCATTGCGCTTCAAGGCCTGCTCGACCACCGGGTGCCGGCCGGCCTCGATCGCAAAGCCAAGGGAACTGTCGACCTCAGGCCGCACGTAGTTCTCGTCGACCGCGAGCTTTGTCAGCGACGTTGCGACGTCGAGCAGCGCGAAGCCATGCGCGGCAGCGCGCAAATCTTCGCTGATATCAAGCGCCTTGGCGCAGAGCCGCTCAAAGATTTCGAGTTCGAGCCCGAGCGCGCGGTCGCCCGCATTGGCGATCTTGGCCTCGATCTCGCCGAGTTCGGATGTCGTGAAGCGCACCTGACCCGCCAGTGTCTGGCGGTGGATGAAGGTCGCGTTCAGCGGGGCCGACATCAGCTTGTCGCCATGCTGCGCGGTGACCTCGACGAAATAGCCGAGCACGTTGTTGTGGCGGATCTTCAGGCCCTTGATGGAGGTCGCGTCGGCGTAGCGCGCCTGCATCGAGGCGACCACCACGCGCGAGGCATCGCGCAAATTGCGGGCTTCATCGAGCGCCGGCTCGTAGCCTTCGCGGACGAAGCCGCCGTCGCGCTTGATCAGCGGGAGCTGTTCGGCGAGCGCGGTCGCAAACTCAGCCGCGAGCTCGCGCGAGGGCCGCTGCATCGCTGCCATCACGGCGGCGATCTCCAGCGGCGGCTGGTCGAGCTCGGAGAGCCGCGCCAGCGCCAGGTCGGCCGCCAGAATGCCGTCGCGGATCCCGGCGAGATCGCGCGGTCCGCCGCGGCCAACCGACAGCCGCGCCAGCGCCCGCGACATGTCAGGCGCGCCGCGCAGGATGCTGCGGATGTCCTCGCGTGCGGCAGAATCCGCGACGAAGGCACTGACTGCATCGAGCCGGCGTGCGATGCCTGCTGCGTCCGTCAGCGGTGCCGCGAGACGTTGTGCGAGCAGGCGCGAGCCCGCCGACGTCACCGTGCAATCGATGGCGTCGAGCAGCGAGCCGCGCCGTTCGCCGGCGAGCGTCCGGGTCAGCTCGAGATTGGCGCGGGTGGCCGGATCGATCGCCATCGTCGCGCCCGAGGCCTCGCGCGCGGGCGGCGACAGCGGCGGATGTTTTCCGACCTGGGTGCGGTCGACATAGGTGACCGCTGCGGCCGCGGCGGTGGCCTCGAGGCGCGTGAGCTGCGCCAGCCCATCCATGGTTGCGACGGCAAAGTAGTCGCACAGGCGTTTCTCGGCGGTGGCGCCGTCGAAGACGTCACGCGTCAGCGGCGTCACCGCCGGCAGCTCGCGCAAGGTTGGCCCCAGCTCGTTGTCGCTATAGAGCGCGTCGGTGACGATCGCCTCGTTAGGGTTGATGCGTGCCAGCGTCGCGGCAAGCTCGCCGCCCGCGCATTCCGTCACCATGAACTCGGCGGTCGAGATGTCGATCCAGGCGAGGCCGAAACGGTCGCCGCCGGAAGAGGAGCGGGCGCGCGCGATCGCCAGCAGATAATTGTTGGCGCGCGCATCGAGCAGCGTGTCCTCGGTCAGCGTGCCCGGCGTCACCAGCCGCACCACGCCGCGGCGCACGACGCTCTTGTTGCCGCGCGCCTTGGCGGCGGCAGGATCCTCGGTCTGTTCGCACACCGCGACCCGGTGGCCGGCTGATATCAGGCGGTGCAGATAATCCTCGGAACGCTCGACCGGCACGCCGCACATCGGGATGTCGGCGCCCTGATGCTTGCCGCGCTTGGTCAAGACGATGCCGAGAGTCCTGGAAGCGATCTCGGCGTCCTCGAAGAACAATTCGTAGAAATCGCCCATCCGGTAGAACAGAAGCAGGCCCGGATGCGCCGCCTTGATCTCCAAATACTGTTCCATCATCGGCGTGACGCGCGCGGCAGTTTCCGCTTGCGGCACGGGTGTGGGTTCAGGTTCTGGCGCTTGGATGGGCTGTTGCATCGTCATGGGCGGCGCAACCTACAAAATTTCGCCCCATGGTCCTATCGCTTTGGCCAGGGGATGCGGGTTTTCCACGTTGTCCGTATTGTGGAACGCGGGTCGACACATCTTCAGTCATTCCGGGTTCGCCCTCCGGGCGCCCCGACCGAGTTTCATGTTGCTTGGCCGAATACGCCACCCGCGAAACCGTCAATTGACCTGCCGCGGGCGCCCTCCTAAAACTCCGCCGTCATTGAAGAATTTTGGCCGAACCGCGGCGCTCAGGGAGAACAACGATGCGTGATGTGTTTATCTGCGATGCCGTCCGGACCCCGATCGGCCGTTTTGGCGGCTCACTCGCCAAGGTGCGCGCCGACGACCTCGCCGCCGCTCCAATCAAGGCGCTGATGGCCAAGCACCCCAAGCTCGACTGGTCGCAGGTGGATGAGGTGTTCTTCGGCTGCGCCAACCAGGCCGGCGAGGACAACCGCAACGTCGCGCGCATGGCGCTGCTGCTCGCAGGCCTCCCGGATTCGGTTCCCGGCCAGACCCTGAACCGCCTCTGCGCCTCCGGCCTCGACGCGGTCGGCGCCGCCGGGCGCGCGATCCGCTCCGGCGAGATCGAATTCGCGATCGCCGGCGGCGTCGAATCCATGACCCGCGCGCCCTTCGTGATGGGCAAGGCGCAGGAAGCCTTCTCGCGCTCGGCCGAGATTTTTGACACCACCATCGGCTGGCGCTTCATCAATCCGCTGCTGAAGGTGCAATACGGCGTCGATGCCATGCCGGAGACCGGCGAGAACGTCGCCGAGGAATTCCAGGTCTCGCGCGCCGACCAGGACGCCTTCGCCATCCGCTCGCAGCAGCGCGCGGGCGCGGCGATCGCGGCGGGCTATTTCGCCGAGGAGATCACGCCCATCACCATTCCCGGCGGCAAGGCCGGCCCGATCACGGTCGGCAAGGACGAGCATCCGCGTCCCGAAACGACTCTCGAGGGCCTCGCCAAGCTGAAGCCCATCGTGCGCAATCCCGGCACGGTGACCGCCGGCAACGCCTCCGGCGTCAATGACGGCGCCGCCGCGATGATCCTTGCCTCCGAAGCTGCCGTGAAGAAGCATGGCCTCACGCCCCGCGCGCGCATCCTCGGCCTTGCCTCGGCCGGCGTGCCGCCGCGCATCATGGGCATCGGCCCGGTGCCCGCCACCCGCAAGCTGATGGAGCGTCTCGGCAAGAAAATCAGCGATTTCGACCTGATCGAGCTGAACGAAGCCTTTGCCTCGCAAGGCATCGCCTGCCTGCGCCAGCTCGGCGTCAAGGACGATGCTGATTTCGTCAATCCGCATGGCGGTGCGATTGCGCTCGGCCATCCCCTCGGCATGAGCGGCGCGCGTCTTGCGCTCACCGCCGTCCACGGCATGGAGAAGCGCGGCGGCAAGCTCGCGCTCGCCACCATGTGCGTCGGCGTTGGCCAGGGCGTCGCTGTCGCGATCGAGAAGCTGAATTGACGGGACGCGCATCGTCCCGTCATCCCGGGGCAGCCCGACAGGGCTGAACCCGGGATCTCGAGATTCCGGGTTCGATGCTTCGCATCACCCCGGAATGACGGGGGAAAGGACCGCCCATGATCATCGAGCGCGAGCAGGACGTCACGGCCGCGGCACTGGCGGTGATGGAGCGGACATCTGATCCGCGGCTTCGCCAGATCATGGTCTCCCTGGTCGAGCACCTGCATGCCTTCGTCCGCGATGTTCGGCTGACGGAGGCGGAATTCCGCGATGCCACGGCGATCGTGGCCGAGCTGGGCAAGCTCTCGACCGACACGCATAATGAAGTCGTGCTGATGGCGGGCTCGCTCGGCGTCTCGCCGCTGGTGTGCCTGCTCAACAATGGCGATCAGGGCAATACGGAAACCGATCAGTCGCTGCTCGGGCCGTTCTGGCGATTGAACTCGCCGCGGGTGGAGAATGGCGGATCGATCGTCCGCTCGAAGACGCCGGGTGCGCCGCTGTTCGTCAGCGGACGCGTCGTGGACGGTGACGGCCGTCCCGTCACTGCGGCGGAGGTCGATGTCTGGCACGCTTCGCCCGTCGGCCTCTATGAGAACCAGGATCCGGAGCAGGCGGACATGAACCTGCGCGGCAAGTTCACGACCGACCAGGACGGACGCTTCTCCTTCCGCTCGGTGATGATGGTTGGCTATCCGATTCCGACCAACGGCGTGGTCGGCCGCCTCCTGAAGGCGCAGAGCCGGCACCCCTATCGTCCCGCGCATCTGCACGCCCTGATCTTCAAGCACGGATTCAAGGTGCTGATTTCGCAGGTCTACGACCCCGCCGATCCGCACATCGACAGCGACGTGCAGTTCGGCGTGACGCAAGCGCTGACCGGCAAGTTCGAGCGCCACGATTCGCCGCATCCGACCGAGCGCGAGGTTGCGACGCCCTGGTATTCGCTCGACCACACCTACCGGCTCGAGGCCGGCGAGGCCGTGCTGCCGCGTCCGCCGATCAAGTAGTGCGCCCATATGTCAGGTGCCGGGCGTAGGAAGCCCGCCAAACCGCTTCCCCCAATTAGTTATATACTATAATGATTGGCCGAAGCGTTGACCGGCCGGACTAAAATGGCCGGGGAGGAGCTCGCCAGGAGTTTGGCCATGACATTCATTTATCCCGTCGACAGCAACAAGGCGCATCCCCTGCCGCTGTCGCCCGACTACAAGAGTTCGATCAAGCGGGCGCCGCACAAGCCCCTGATCCCGATGCGCCACACGCTGTCGGAGCTGACCGGCCCGGTTTACGGCCACGAGACCGTCCGCGAGGGCGACAACGATCTCACCCTGCAGCATAAGGGCGAGCCGCTCGGCGAGCGGATCATCGTGCACGGCCATGTGCTCGACGAGGACGGTCGCGGCGTGCCCAATTCGCTGGTCGAGATCTGGCAGGCCAATGCCTGCGGCCGCTACGTGCACGTGCGCGACCAGCATCCTGCGCCGCTCGATCCGAACTTCACCGGCGCCGGCCGCACCCAGAGCGATGCGGCGGGCTACTACCGCTTCGTCACCATCAAGCCGGGCGCCTACCCCTGGGGCAATCATCACAATGCCTGGCGGCCCGCGCACATCCACCTCTCGGTGTTCGGCCATTCCTTCGTCACGCGCCTGGTGACGCAGATGTATTTCCCCGGCGATCCCCTGTTCCCGTTCGATCCGATCTTCAACTCGGTGCCGGACGAGAAAGCGCGCATGCGGATGGTCTCATCCTTCGATCTCGAGAACACCCAGCCCGAATGGGCGCTGTGCTATCGCTTTGACATCGTGCTGCGCGGCAAGAACGCCACGCCAATGGAGAACACCTAAGTGCAGGATTCTGTGAAGCCCAACGGGATCACGCCATCGCAAACCGTCGGCCCGTTCTTCAGATACGGCCTGACGCCGACCGGCGATTACGAGTGGAACGACGCCTTCACCAACTCGACGCTCACGCCCGACGTCACCGGCGACCGCCTCCGCATCGAGGGCAAGGTGTTCGACGGTGACGGCGTCGCCGTGCCGGACTGCATGCTGGAGATCTGGCAGGCGGATGCGCAGGGACGCTTTGCCGATCCGCAGGACAAGCGCGCGCTGCCGAACGCCAGCTTCCGCGGCTTTGCCCGCTGCGGCACCGACAAGGACGGCAACTATTCCTTCGACACCATCAAGCCGGGCGCGGTGCCTGATCCCGACGGCAGGCCGCAGGCGCCGCACATCCTGGTCGCGGTGTTCGCGCGCGGCATGCTCAGGCATCTCTACACCCGCATCTATTTCAGCGACGATGCAGGCCTCGCCTCCGATCCGGTGCTGGCGCTGGTGCCCGCCGACCGCCGCGCGACGCTGATCGCGAAGCGTGAGGCCGGCAAGCCGGTCTATCGCCTCGACCTGCGGCTCCAGGGCGATGAGGAGACGGTGTTCTTCGACGTGTGACGCGGCTGGCGCTTCCGGGTGTGATCGTGCAGGATGAGCGCGGCACCCGGGGCGCTTCATGACAATTCCGCAACTGCCGGCGGTCGCTGAGGCCGCGTATCTCACCGCCGCGCTGCGCAAGGCCGGCGCGCTGGACCGCGGCGCGGTGCGCGAGGTCAAGGTGCTGTCGTCGTACGACACGATCGTGTCGCACATCCAGCGCCTCGGCCTGCGCTATGTCGGGGAGTCCAATGGGGCGCCGCAATCCCTGATCTTCAAGACGGCCCATGCGTCGTTCGCCAAGTCGCTGCCGAACGCCGGCCGGCGCGAAGTGGCCTTTTACACGCAGCTTGCACCCAAGATGCCCTTGCGCCTCGTGCCACGCTGCTTCGACGGACATTTCGACGAGGAGAGCCTCGCCTGGCATCTGACACTGGAAGATTTGACCGACAGCCACGAGATCGCGACGGCGTGGCCGTTGCCGCCATCACACAGGCAGGCGATGGGGATCGTCACCACGCTCGCGCGCATGCATGCGGCGTGGTGGGATCACCCAAGTCTCGGCGAGACGGTTGGCGTCTGGATGACCGCCGACGAGACGGCAAATCTGCTGGAGACGTTCACCGGCCACTACGACCGCTTCGCCGATGTGCTCGGCGATCGCCTCGGCGAAGAGCGGCGCGATCTCTTCCACCGCTTGCTCGCGCAATGGGGCCGGCTGTTCCAGCGTTACCATTCGCGCCGCAACGTCACCATCGTCCATGGCGACGCCCATATGTGGAATTTCCTGCTGCCGCGCGCCGCCGTTGCCGACACCGTGCGCATCTTCGATTTCGACCAGTGGCGCATCAACGTGCCGACCGGCGACCTCGCCTACATGATGGCGTTGCAATGGTATCCCGAGACCCGGCAGGCACTCGAACGGCCGCTGCTGGACAGCTACTACGATACGCTGATCGCGCACGGCGTGACCGGCTACAGCCGCGACGCGCTTCACCGCGACTATCGCCAGTCGGTGCTCTGGCACATCACCAACCCGGTCTGGCAATGGAGCGTCAACATCCCGCCGGTGATCTGGTGGAACAATCTTCAGCGGGTGCTGATGGCCGTCGATGATCTCGGCTGCGAGGAGTTTTTGGAGTGAGGGCGCCGCACGCTCGCTGTCATCGCCCGACTTGAATCGGGCGATCCAGTACTCCAGAGGCAGTGACGAATACGGAGATGCCGCGGCGTACTGGATGCCCCGGTCAAGCCGGGGGCATGACACCTACATTTACTCCATCACCGCATGCTCGGGCCCGGCCGCCTGCTTGCGCAGCGCGGCCTTGGTCGAGCCGATCATCAGGGCCAGCGGGATGGTGCAGAGGATGAAGATCATCACGAGCGAGTAGTCGTGCGCGAACGCGATGATCTGCGCCTGGATGGCGACGATCTTGTCGGCCATGGCGCGGCCGGCGTCGGTGGAGAGGTTGATCATGCCGGCTACATCAGGCATCTGCAGCGCGTGGTTGAACGGGTTGATGTGCTCGGAAAGGATCGCATAAGTCTTGCGCGAGCCCTGCGTCAGCTCGGCGATGACGATGGAGATGCCGACCGAGCTTGCGACGTTGCGGAGCAGCGTCAGCATCGAGGTGCCGTCGGTGCGCAAATCGTTCGGCAGCGTCAGGAACGACACGGTCGAGAGTGGCACGAAAACGAGACCGAAGCCAAAACCCTGGAAGATGCTGACGGTAATGATCTCCGGGGCCTGGGTCTGGTCGGTCCATCCGGTCATCTGGAACAGCGAGCCGGCGGTCAGCGTCAGCCCCGCAATGATCAGCGTGCGCGCCTCGAAATAGCGCATCATGCGCCCGACCAGCATCATGGCGAGGAAGGTGCCGAAGCCGCGCGTCGCGAGCAGTTCACCCGCGGTGATGATGGGATAGCCGATGACGTTCTGCAGGTAAGGCGAGGCCAGCGCCATGGTCGAGTACAGCACAAGTCCCATCACCGTCATGAAGATGCAGCCGGTGAGGAAGTTGCGGTCCTTGAACAGCGCGAAGCGGATGAACGGCCGTGAGGTCGTGAAGGAGTGGGCGAAGAAATAATAGAAGGCGATCGCGGAGACCACGAACTCGGTCACGATCTCGGCCGATTCGAACCAGTCGAGCTGCTCGCCGCGGTCGAGCGCGAGCTGCAGCGCGCCGATCGCAATGGCCAGCGCCGTGAAGCCGAACCAGTCGAATTTCAGGCTGAGATCCTTTTTGGTCTCGTCCATGAAGACCATCAGACCGAGCACGGTGATCGCGCCGAACGGCAAATTGACGAAGAACACCCAGTGCCAGGAATAGGTCTCGGTCAGCCAGGCCCCGAGCGATGGGCCCATGATCGGGCCCATCATCACGCCCATGCCCCAGATCGACATCGCCTTGGCGCGTTCCTGGAGCGTGTAGGAATCCAGCATCACGGCCTGCGACAGCGGCACCAGCGCGGCGCCGAACACGCCCTGCAACAGGCGGAACAGCACCATCTGGTTGATGTCCTGTGCGAGCCCGCACAGCACGGAGGCGAGTGTGAAGCCGGCCGAGCAGACGATGAAGATGCGCTTGCGGCCGTAGCGGTTGGCGATCCAGCCCACCGGTGCGGTCATGATCGCGGCGGCGACGATGTAGGAGGTCAGGACCCAGTTGATCTGGTCCTGCGAGGCCGACAGCGTGCCCTGCATGTAGGGCAAGGCGACGTTGGCGATCGTCGTGTCCAGCGCCTGCATGATGGTCGCGGTCATGGCGCAGATCGTCACCATGTTCCGGCGCAGGCCGGGAACCATCGCTGTGCTGGCGGGACCGGACATCGACGTCAGTCTTCCTTGTCCTGGTTGGCATTCGCCGACAGGCCGAGCAGGCCGGCGAGCGAGCGCTGGTGGCCGGTGTCGATGGTGGCATAGACGCTCATGCCGGCCTTCAGCTTCTTCACGAACTTGTCGCTCTCGTCGAAATAGATCCGCACCGGCACGCGCTGCACGACCTTGACGAAATTGCCGGTGGCGTTCTGCGGCGGCAGGATCGCGAACTGCGCGCCGGTGCCCGGCGACAGCGAGCCGATCTTGCCCTTGAACACATGGTTGGGGAACGCATCGACCTCGAGCGTGACTGGTTGCCCGACCGCGACATAGGTGAGGTCGCTCTCCTTCGGATTGGCGTCGACCCAGGGGTGGGCGATGTCGACGATGGAGAACACCGGCGTGCCGGCGGCGACGAAGCGGCCGAGCTGGATCTGGTCGACCTGGGTCGCCACGCCGCTCATCGGGGCACGCAGCACGGCATGGTCGAGATTGCGCTGGGCGTCATCCAGCTTGGCCTTGGCCTGCACATAGGGCGGGAACTCTTCCAGCGGCAGGTCGGGATTTCCGAGCAGCTGCGTCTTCGCGTTTGAGAGCTGCTGCTTGACGAACTGGGCCTGCGCGCCGGCCGTGACCATCGCGTTCGACGCGTTGTCCAGGTCGAGCTGCGAGCCATAATTGTTCTTCACCAGCGCCTGCTTGCGCTCGACGTCGCGCTGCTTCAGGTCCATGCCCTGCTGGGCGAGATCGAGCATCTGGCCGTAGATTTTGACGTTGGCGACGAGGTTGTCGTAGGTGGTCTTGGCTTGCGCGAGCTGCGCCTTGGCCTCCTCCACCGCGAGGCGGAACGGGACCGGATCGATCTCGAACAGCTCGTCGCCTTGCTTGACGAGCTGACCTTCCTTCACGACGACCTTGTTGATCTTGCCGGAGATGTCGGGCGTCACCAGCACCTTCTGCGCGCCGACATAGGCATCATCGGTGCCGACATAGCGGCCGCCATGCAGATAGAAGGTGATGCCGCCGATCGCGGCCGCCGCGGGCAGCACCACCATCAGCAGGAAGCGGCGATAGCGGCGCAGGCCGGCGAGCAGCCGGCGACGCGGCTCGGCCGCGAGCTTACTGGTGGGCTTGCCGCTCTGGCCGCCCTTCTGCTCGGGGGCGAATTTCAGGACCTGATCAGCCATAGCGCTGCTCCTTACGTGCTTGTTCCGCTCCACTGGTCTGGATGGCGTGACGCACGTTTTCCTTGATTGTTTCGAGTTGGGTGAGGAGACGGTGGGCGTCCGCCGGGTTGATGCCGTCGAGCGCGTTGGCCGTGAGCTCGGACTTCAGGCCGCTCATCTTGCCGAGCAGCGCGCGGCCGGCCTTCTTCAGATAGAGGCGGTTGACGCGGCGATCGCTGGCGTCGCTGCGGCGCTCGATCCAGTCATTGTCGCAGAGCTTGTCGATCAGCCGCGTCAAGGTGATCGGCTGCATCTCCAGGAGCTCGGCGAGCTCGGACTGCTTCATGCCCTCGCTGCGCTCGACCTTGGCCAGCACCGCCCACTGCGCGCGGGTGATGCCGTAGCGGGATGCCTCCTTGTCGGCATAGACCCGGAGCAGGCGATACAGCTCGCCGAGCGTGAACAGGAAGTTCTGATCGACCGACGTGCGGCTCATAAGCTTGGTCTCCAATAAGCTTTGCATATAATAAGCAAGCTTATGATTATTTCATGGCAAGTTAACGCGGCGCTGCTCCGCCACAAAAGCATGGCTGGCAGCCATTCGAAGCCGCGCCCTTTGGGTTCCCGGTCCGGAAATGCTAAAAGCCTGCGCGATGAGCCTCGTAAAGCCGGCCTTTCCCGCGCCTGACCACGATCACGGCCGCTGCACTGCGGATGCCTTGACGCATGCGGAAGCCGTCTGCGAGCAGCGCGCGCAGAAATTCACGCCGATCCGCCGCGAGGTGCTCAAGGCACTACTCTCGAGCCACCGTCCGCTTGGGGCCTATGAAGTGATCGACGAGCTTGCCAAAACGATGCCGCGGCCCGCGCCGATCACGGTCTATCGCGCGCTCGAGTTCCTGATGGCCAATAGCCTCGCGCACCGCATCGAGAGCCGTAACGCCTATCTCGCCTGCGCCCACGACCACGATGCGACCTCGGCGGTCGCGTTCCTGATCTGCGAGCGCTGCGGCCTCGTCGGCGAGATTCCGGCTGCGTCCGTCGCGCAAGGCCTCAACCAGGCTGCCCGCGCCTCCGGTTTTGCCCCCAAACTGTCTGTGGTCGAGATCACGGGCACCTGCACCCATTGTCAGAAAGCTTCTTAATCAACAAACGGCGCCAAGCCGGTCCCGGGAAGATATGTCGATCGAACCAACAAGCCCATCCGCCGGCCGCCCCCTGAGCGCCGGCGCCATCGCCCTGATGCTCATGCTGTGCCTGACCTGGGGTTTCAACCAGATCGCGGTGAAGCTGGTCATCCCGGATATCCCGCCGGTGCTGCAGGCGACCATCCGCTCGATGGGAGCGCTGCCGGTGGTGTTCATCATCGGCACCTTGCGCGGCGCAAAATTCTTCGAGCGCGACGGCACGCTTGCCGCAGGCCTCATCGCCGGGCTGATGTTCGGCCTCGAGTTCGTGCTGATCTATGAGGGCCTGCGCTTCACGCCGGCCTCGCGCGCCGTGGTCTTCCTCTACACCGCGCCGTTCTTCGTTGCGCTCGGCTCCTACCAGGTGCTGGGCGAGCGGCTCAGCGGCACGCAGTGGCTCGGGCTCGCCGTCAGCTTTGCCGGCGTGGCGCTTGCGATCGGCGTGCCGCAGCCCAACGTGGATTCACAGGTCCTGCTCGGCGACCTCATGATCGTCGGCGGCGCCGCGCTGTGGGCGGCGACCACGCTGGTCGCCAAGTCGACGCGGCTGCGCTTCGCCCCGCCGGAAAAGGCCATCGGTTACCAGGTCGCGATGTCGATCCCGATTCTGGGCCTGGCCGCGTACCTCCTGGGCGAGTCCATTCCCCATACCCCGAGCCCGCTCTCGATCACGCTGATGGTGTTCCAGGCGGTCTGGGTCGTCGGAACGACGTTCACGCTTTGGTTCGCGCTGGTGAAGGCCTATTCGGCGAGCAAATTGTCGGCTTTTACCTTCATCACCCCTTTGTTTGGCGTCGTCGCTAGCTATTTCATCCTGCATGACACCCTCAGCCTCACGTTCGGGGCCGCCGCCATCCTTGTAATTGCTGGGCTTTTTCTGGTTAACCGTCCCAGCCAAGAAGCTGCGGCCCCGCGCGATGCATTGCTGAATGTCACCAAAACCTGATATTTGGACCCCATGAACAAGCCCGAAAACACCATCGATTCCGACATCGCGGGGCCTGCGCCGCGCCACAACACCACCCAGGTCAAGGTCGGCGACGTCGCCGTCGGCGGCGGCGCGCCCATCGTCGTGCAGTCGATGACCAACACCGACACGGCCGATATCGACGGCACCATCGCCCAGGTCGCAGCGCTGTCGCGCGCCGGTTCCGAGATGGTCCGCATCACCGTGGACCGCGAGGAGGCCGCCGCCGCCGTTCCGCACATCCGCGACGGCCTGCGCAGGCGCGGCATCACCACGCCCCTGATCGGCGACTTCCATTATATCGGCCACAAGTTGCTCGCCGACTATCCGGCCTGTGCCGAAGCGCTCGACAAGTACCGCATCAATCCCGGCAATGTCGGCTTCAAGGACAAGCGCGATACGCAGTTCGCCGACATTATCGAAATCGCCAACAAGCACGACAAGCCGGTGCGCATCGGCGCCAATTGGGGCTCGCTCGACCAGGAGCTCTTGTCCAAGCTGATGGACGAGAACGCGGCCTCGGCCAATCCGCGCGATGCCCGCGCCGTGATGCGCGAAGCCATGGTGCAGTCCGCGCTGCTGTCGGCGGCGCGCGCCGAAGAGCTCGGCATGCCCAAGAACCGCATCATCCTGTCGGCCAAGGTGTCGGCGGTGCAGGATCTGATCGCGGTCTATGAGGTCCTGGCGAGCCGTTCCGACTACGCCATCCATCTCGGGCTCACCGAGGCCGGCATGGGCACCAAGGGCATCGTCGCCTCGTCCGCCGCGCTCGGTATCCTGCTGCAGCAGGGCATCGGCGACACCATCCGCATCTCGCTGACGCCGGAGCCCGGCGGCGACCGCACCCGTGAGGTGCAGGTTGCGCAGGAGCTCTTGCAGACCATGGGCTTCCGTACCTTCGTGCCGCTGGTTGCGGCCTGCCCGGGCTGCGGCCGCACCACCTCGACCACGTTCCAGGAACTGGCGCGCTCGATCCAGGATTTCATCCGTGACGAGATGCCGACCTGGAAGACGAAATATCCCGGCGTCGAAGAGCTCAACGTTGCCGTCATGGGCTGCATCGTCAACGGCCCCGGCGAATCCAAGCACGCCAATATCGGCATCTCGCTGCCCGGCACCGGCGAAGCGCCGGCTGCGCCAGTCTTCGTCGACGGCAAGAAGTTCCGCACCCTGCGCGGCCCCGGCATCGCCGCCGACTTCAAGGCGCTGGTGATCGACTACATCGACCAGCGTTACGGCCAGGGCGCCAAGGTGCCGGAGACCGCGGCGGAGTAGAACTGAGCGGAGTGATTTTGCTCCGCTGGTGCCCCATTCTCCGCTGTCGTCCCGGCGCAGGCCGGGACCCATAACCCCAGGGAGAGGTTGTGGCGCGAGCTGGTAAACGCGAGTCTTCGCCAAACCCAATCCTGTGGTTATCGCGACGAGCGCAAGCGCTCGCGCGGGGGTCCCGGGCTCGCGCTACGCGCGCCCCGGGACGACGAATTGAGTTTGTGGCTCCGGATTGCGCTTCGCTCCATCCGCGCTACCATGCCCTCAATCAAAACGATTGGGAGCAACACCCATGAGCTCGCTCGCCGGCAAGCAGGGTCCGCGCTATCGCCACATGGCAGACGACGGCGCACCGTATGAGACCATCGCCGTCGAAAAACTCACGCCGATCATCGGCGCTGAAATCACCGGCGTGGACATCGGCAAGCTCGTGTCCGACGATGCGCGCTCCAACCGGCAGATGGACGAAGTCCATCGCGCGCTGGCCGAAAACCTCGTCATCTTCTTCCGGGACCAGCACATCACGCCGCAGCAGCATCTCGCCTTCGGACGCAAGTTCGGCGAGCTGCATTTTCATCCCGCCGCTCCGCATGAGGACGACGATCCCGCGCTGATGAAGATCTATGCCGACAAGAACTCGCCGCGCGCCAATGGCGAGGGTTGGCATTCCGATGTGTCCTGCGATCTCGAGCCGCCGATGGGCTCGATCCTCTACATCAAGCAATGCCCGCCGCGCGGCGGCGACACGCTGTTCGCCAACATGTATGCGGCCTATGAGGCGCTGTCGGACCGCATGAAAGCCTATCTCGACGGCCTCATCGCGCTGCATGACGGCGAGCCGATCTATCGCGGGCTCTACGCCAATTACGGCGTCGCCGACAAGCAAAGCTACCCGCATGCCGAGCACCCCGTGGTGCGCACGCACCCCGTCACGGGCAAGAAGGCCCTCTACGTCAACCGCGGCTTTACCCGCAACATCAACGGCATTCCCCGCGACGAGAGCGACGCGATGCTCGCTTATCTCTATCAGCACGCGGAAAACCCGCTGTTCCAGTGCCGCTTCCGCTGGACCGAGAACGCCATCGCCTTCTGGGACAACCGCTGCACCCAGCACCGCGCGATGTGGGACTACTGGCCGCACACACGGTCAGGGACGCGCGTGACGGTGAAGGGGGAGCGGCCGGTGTAGCGCTTGGCGTCCGTGAGGGCCATCATTGCAGCGGTCGTTGCTTCGCTTCTTCCGCTGTTGCTCGCGCCGGTCGATGCGAGGCATGCCGTACCGGCGCGGAAGATCGTGCGCGCGAAGCCCAGGCCCAATCCCAAGCTCGCGCCCGAAAAATGTGAGCCGGCCAGATTCCGCATCGTCGTGGACGTCGGCCACACCGCCGAAGCGCTTGGCGCGGACAGCGCTCGCAACGATCCCGAGTTCGCGTTCAATCTCCGGCTTGCCAGGCTCATCTCGGAGAAACTGAAGTCGGAAGGTTTTGCCACGACGCGTCTGCTGGTGACGGAAGGCCGGGCGAGGCCGAGCCTGTTCAAGCGCGTCAACGCCGCCAACGACTGGCGGGCCGATCTCTTCCTGTCGATTCATCACGACGCCGTGCCGGACAAATTTTTGGAGCAGTGGGAGTTCGAGGGCGCAAAAAGCCATTTCAGCGACCGCTTCTCCGGCTATTCGCTGTTCGTCTCGCGGCAGAACCCGCGATACGCAGCGAGCCTCGCGTTCGCCCGGCTCGTGGGTAAGGAGCTGAAGGCGCAGGACCTGACTTACGCGCACCAGTACACGCTGCCGCTGATGGGCCGCTATCGTCACGAACTGCTGGACAAGGATGTCGGGGTCTATCGCTACGACCAGCTCGTCGTGCTCTCACGCACGAGAAGCGCCGCGGTGCTGCTCGAGGCCGGCTCGATCATCAACCGTGACGAGGAGATGGCGATGAACTCGCCGGAGCGGCAGCAGATGATTGCGTCAGCGGTAGCCGCCGCCATGGAGGAATTCTGCGAGAAACGCTAGTCTGGTGCAACACCGTCATTGCGAGCGCAGCGAAGCAATCCAGACTGTCGCCGCGGAAAGACTCTGGATTGCTTCGCTGCGCTCGCAATGACGATGGGCGGAGACACCCGCCCATTCACAGCGGCACCCTCTGAAACTCCCGGTTCGCCAGGCTTGCTTCCTCCAGATCGAGATCGCGCTCGATTCGTCGCCTTGCTTCGTCGGTGATCTTGCCCTCGCGCAGGAGCTCATGGATGAACCTGCGCTCGGCACTGATCAGCTCGCGCGTCAGCGCGGTGCCGGCGGCGGAGACGTCGTGGCGGCTCGGTTCGAGCGAATCGGGAAGCTGGCTGGCGCGGATTTCGTGCCGGGCGCGCAACAGGTGCACGACCTCGCCAGACAGCTCCTTCTCCGCGGCGAGCGTATCGAGCGACCTCAGGGCGGCATCGAGCGCCTGGCGCCGTGCGGCGATCTCGGCCTCGTGCTCGGCAACGTGTTCGGAGCGGCCGGCTTGGGCCACGCCGAGCCATCGCACCACCTTGGGTAGGCCGAGGCCGACGCCGACCAGCGTGACGAAGATGACGCCGAAGGCGACGAACAGGATCAGGTCACGATAGGGGAAGGCCTCGCCGCCTGGCAGCACGAAGGGCAGCGCCAGCGCCGCCGCGAGCGACACCGCACCGCGCACGCCGGTGAAGGCCAGGGTGAACACCCATTGCCAGGGCGGCGAGGGATCGCGCCGGCGCAGGCTCGGGCTCAATATCCGCGGCAGGTAGGTTGCGGGATAGAGCCATGCAAAGCGCGCGATGACCACGATGACCACGACCACGCCAGTCGCGATCAGGATCTCGTCGAGCGGAAACGCCTTCGACTGCTCATAGAGAGCGCGCATCTGGAAACCGGTGAGCAGGAACAGGATGCCCTCGATCAGGTAGATCACGAGGTCCCAGAAGAAGATGCCCTGCAGGCGCGTCGCCGATGAAATCCACAACGGCCCGTTCCAGCTCACATAGAGCCCGCAGGCGACGGTGGCGATCACGCCGCTTCCGCCGACATGCTCGGGCAGCCAATAGGCGAGGTAGGGCGTGATCAGCGACAGCGTGATCTCGACCTGCGGGTCGCGGGCCCATTTGCGGGCGCGCAAGGAGAGCCAGCCGACCCCGATGCCGTAGGCGACCTCGCCGGCGATGATGAGGAGGAATTCGCCGGTCGCAAGCGGCAGCGAGAAGCTGCCGGTCATGATCGCGGCGAGCGCGAAGCGGTAGAGGATCAGCGCGGTGGCATCGTTGGCAAGCCCTTCGCCTTCGAGCACCACCAGGATACGGCGCGGTATGTGCAGCTTGCGTGCGATCGCAAGCGGCGCCACCACGTCGGGCGGCGCGACGATGGCACCTAACAGGAAGCCGGTGGTCCAGGGCATGCCGATCAGGAAATGCGCAGCGGTTGCCACCATCGCCGCTGTGAAGATCACGCAGCCGACCGCGAGCAGCACGATCGGGCGCAGATTGTTCCTGAACTCGCGCCAGCTCATGGCGACGCTCGCCGAGTAGATCAGCGGCGGCAGCACCAGCAGCAGCACGAGCTCCGGCGGCAGCTCGACACGCGGCATGCCCGGCACGAAGGCCAGGCCCACGCCGGCCAGCATCAAGAGGATGGCGGGCGCGATGTTGAGGCGCCGGGCCACCAGCGCCGTACCGGCGAGCACGCCGAGCAGGATCAGAAAGATCTGAAATCGCGCTTCCACCATTCTTTCACTTGGCCCGGAAGCGCGGCCGAGGTCAATGCGGCGGGATCATCCCAGCTGCGCGGCGACCGTCTTTCCGATGGAAGCGAACACCGTATCGATCTGCGCGGCGTTCGGCGTGCCGCCCTGGGTGTAGGCCGCAATCAGGATCGGCGTATCGGGCTTCGGCCACGCCACCACGATATCGCCGGAAGCGTCCTTGCCGTTGTTGCCGGTCTTGTCGCCGATCCTCCAGGTTCCCGGCAAGCCGGCGCGCAGCCGTTTTGCGCCGGTCTTGCAATTCACCATCCACTCGGTGAGTTGCGCGCGCGAAGCCGCAGACAAGGCTTCGCCGAGCACGAGGCGGCGGAAATTGCCGGCCATGGCAGAGGGCGTGGTCGTGTCGTGCGGGTCGCCCGGCGGCGAACGGTTGAGCTCGGGCTCGTTGTGGTCGAGCCGCGAGGTGGTGTCGCCGAGCGAGCGCCAGAACGCGGTGAGTGCCGCCGGTCCCCCGATCCGCGCCAGCAGGAGATTGGCGCAGGTGTTGTCGCTGAGCTCGACACTGGCCTTGCACATGTCGGCGACTGACATTGCGCCTTTCGAAAGGTTCTCCCTCGCCACCGGCGCATAGTCGAGCAGGTCGTCCCGGCCATAGCCGATCATCGCCGCAAGCTGGTCCTCGCCGCGATCGACCCGCGCCAGCACGCAGGCCGCAAGCGAAGCCTTGAACGTAGAGCACATGACAAACCGCTCGTCGGCGCGCCAGCCGAGCTTTTTGCCGGAGCTGAGGTTTTCAGCATAGAAGCCGACCCGCCCGCCGCTCTCGCGCTCGTAGGTTTCAAGTGCAGGCGGTGCGCCTTCAGCAAATACTGGACCTGCGGCCAGCGCGCACAAAGAAGCGAGCAGGGAACGACGATCGAGCAGCATGGGGATCTTTCAGGCAGGATTGGGGTGAGGCATTGCGGAGATGTCATGAGTGCGCTCACGACGGTGTCATTGATTGTTCTGACAAATCTATGGCGACACGTCGCTCATCGCGCTGGTGTGAACGCGTCGCCGCGAAATGCAGTAACGAAGCACGGTGCGATGTGCGATCTCTCCCGCCGTCATTGCGAGGAGCGCAGCGACGAAGCAATCCAGACTGTCTCCGCGCAAGAATCTGGATTGCTTCGCTTCGCTCGCAATGACGGAAAAATTGAGGAACGTCTTCGATCGCGACGCCCAACCGCCGCGGCCGCCGTCCCTCAATCCTTCAGATCATACCGATACGACTTCGACACGATCTGCCAGCCGTCGGCGAGCTTCATCGCCACGAGATAGTCGGTGAAGTAGCGCGGCGGCAGTTGGCATTTGACCTTGATGAAGGCGGTCTTGTCGTCCGAGCGGTCGATGGTGACGATGAAATCCTCGCGCGGCTTGCCTTCCGACTTTGCGGAGGCGCGCTTGCGCACCCAGGCGAGCCAGTCCGGCACCGTCAGGATCTTGAGCTCGCCCTTTTCCACCCAGCGCAGATCGGCGGAGGGATGGAACACCGCGCCGAGTTTGTCGGCGTCGCCTTCATAGAGCGCATCGAAATAGCCTTGCACCACGGCCTCGACACTCGAACGGTCATACCCCATGCTTCTCTCCTTCCCTGGCACGTTGCCGCGACGAGAGAACGTAGGGCGGACCTCGCGAAACCGCCAGCGTTTTGCTCGCGAAAAGCTGATCGGCACAGGCTGGCCGACCCGCTAGATTGTCATGCCGCATTCCGCGCTGGAGAAAGATCGTGACAAGCTCGACAAGCCGTCGCCGCCTCGCTGGGAAATGTTACTGCGGCGCCGTGCAGTACGACGTCGCGGATGAATTCGTCTATGCGCTGAATTGCCATTGTTCGGATTGCCGCCGCACCACCGGCTCCGCCTTCAAGCCGTTCGCGGGGATCGAGCGGCACAAGTTCTGCGTGGTCGCGGGCGAGGATGCGCGGCTGATCTATGGCGACGAGATGACTCATGATGCGCATTGCGCCCGCTGTGGCTCGCTGCTTTATTCGGTGGTGCGCGAGGGGCACTGGGTCCACGTGACCATGGGAACCCTGCTCGACGATCCCTCGATCCGCCCCACTGCGCATATGTTCGTCGGCTCGAAGGCGCCCTGGTACGAGATCACGGACAATCTGCCGCAGCACCGCGGGCACGTCGGAGCCGGCTGAGCGGGCCGGAAACGCCTGATCCTGCGAACCGCTACCCTTCTGGCGACACTAACAAAAAGGGCTTTGCTCGCGAGCTGTCGCGCCCTTCGTGACCTCGGTTACAAGCTGTGGACCCGGTCACAAGCTGTGAGTCACAAGCTGTGACCTTCGTCACAAGCGGATGACGCGGATGTTGCTAGGTAGATCCAAAAGGGAGCTGGAAGTTCCGTCATGCGCAGCCTGTTCAGATTTTGCCCGCTTCTCCTCGTGCTCGCGCTGCTGCTCGGCGCCGGGCCCGCCTTTGCCGGCAAGCGCGTCGCGCTGGTGCTCTCCAATTCCGCCTATCAGAATGCGCCGCAGCTCGCGAATCCCGACAATGACGGGGCCGTCATCGCGAAGACGCTGAAGGAGGCCGGGTTCGATGTGGTCGACGCCCGCCACGACCTGCCGGCGCTGGAGACCCGCCGCGCGCTGCGCGAATTCGCCGACTCCGCGCGCGATGCCGATATCGCCGTCGTCTATTATGCCGGCCACGGCATCGAGGTTGACGGCGCAAACTATCTGATCCCCGTCGACGCCAAGCTCGAGCGCGACACCGACGTCTATGACGAAGCGCTGTCACTGGACCGCGTCCTGGTCGCGATCGAGCCGGCCAAGCAGCTTCGTCTGGTGATCCTCGACGCCTGCCGCGACAATCCCTTCGGCAAGACCATGAAACGCACGATCGCCTCGCGCGGGATCGGGCGCGGCCTCGCCCAGGTCGAGCCGACCAGCCCCAACACGCTGATTGCATATTCGGCCAAGGCCGGCTCCACGGCCCAGGACGGCGACGGCAGCAACAGCCCGTTCACGATCGCGCTGGCGAAGCATCTGACGACGCCAGGCCTCGACGTGCGCCGTGCCTTCGGCTTCGTGCGCGACGACGTCTTGAAGACCACCAACTACAAGCAGGAGCCGTTCGTGTACGGCTCGCTCGGCGGCGACGACGTGCCGCTGGTGCCGGCCAAGATCGCGGCGGTCGCGCCGGCCCAGCCGGCCGTCAATGCGCAGGCCGAGGTGCGGCGCGACTATGAGCTCGCGCTCCAGGTCGGCAACAAGGCGGCGTGGGATGCCTTCCTGGTCCAGCATCCGAACGGCTTCTATTCGAGCCTGGCAAAACTCCAGCTCGACAAGATCGCGGCCGAAGAGGCGCATGCGGCGGCGACCGCCAAGGCGAAGCAGGCGGAAGCCGAGCGCGATCGTCTTGCCGCAGCCGGGGCGCAGAAGGAGGCGCAGGCCAAGGCCGAGGCCGATGCAAAGGCTGCCGAGCAGGCGCAGCTCACCGCCCAGAAGGCCAAGGAGCAGGCGCAGCAGCAGGCGGCCGCCGCCGAGCAGCAGCGCGTCAATCTGGCTGGCGCTGCGCCCGACGGCTCGACCGTCAAGGCGAACAATCCACCCGGCACCAACGTTGCCGCGCTGACACCGAGCGCACCAGCCGACCTGACCCGCTCGGTGCAGACCGAGCTCGGCCGCGTCGGCTGCTTCTCAGGTCGAGCCGACGGCAACTGGAATACGGCCTCGCAGCGCTCGCTGTCGCAGTTCAACCGCTACGCCGGCACCAAGCTCGACGTGAAGGTCGCAAGCACCGATGCGCTCGACGCGGTCAAGGCCAAGCCGTCGCGGGTCTGCCCGCGGGTCTGCGATCGCGGCTTCAGGGCGGATGGCGACAAGTGCACCAAGATCGTATGCGGCGACGGCTATGTGCTGAACGACGACAATGAATGCGAGAAGAAGCGCGGCAAGCCGCCCGCGAGCACCGCCAAGCGCGACGACGGCCAGCAGCAGGATCGTCCGGCAAAACAGCGTCCACAGGCTGGCGCCGCCGCTGCGGCGGCCGGAGGCCGCGCCTCGGGAGGCAGCGGTCAGATCTATTGCAACGACCTCATCTGCCGCCCGGTCAAGCGCGGCTGTCATCTCGGATTTCGCGGTGGCGGTGGCTATGGCGCCGACCCCAACCCGGAGATCTGCGACTGAGCTCCCTGACGTCGTCCTGGCTTTCGCCAGGACGACTCCAAGGATGCAGCCTACGTCGCGATCGCGCTTGCCGCGATGTTCACCGTCAGTGCCAGCAACGCCGTATTGTAGATGAACGAGACGATGCCGTGCGCGGTCGCGGTGCGGCGGATGGTCTTGTCGGTGATGCCGACGTCGGAGACCTGTGCGGTCATGCCGATCACGAAGGAAAAATAGACGAAGTCCCAGTAGTCGGCGTGGTCGTCCTTGTCGCCGCTCGGAAATTGCAGGCCGCCCGGCTTGGCGTGGCGGTAGTAGTCGTGGGCGTAATGCAGCGCGAAGGTCGTGTGCACGGCAGCCCATGACAGCGCGATGGTCGAGATCGCGAGCGAGAGTTCGCCGACGCCGCGATGGGTGCCGAGTTCGGCAACGATGGCCGCGATGCTCGCGAATGCGCCCACCGCTATCACCAGCAGCAGTACGAAGCGGCCGTCGTCCTGCATGACGGCGGCCCGGCGGATGTGGCTGTGGTCCTGGTTCAGCATCATGCTGTAGACGAGCACGAGATAGACCGTGATCAGCGCGTCCCAGCCGAGCAAGAGCCGTGTCACCAGCCGCAACGAGCCGGGCAGCAGCAGGCAGACGAGAACGCCGACGCCGAGCGCGATGAAGGTCCGCGGCCGCGCATAAACCACGCGCACCGGTCGCGACATCTTGCGGAAGCGGATGAGGACGGGATCTTCTTGGTCCATGGCCTTCAATGTCCCGACTGCCGCCGCGTTGCAGGTGCACTCCCTCTCCCGCTTGCGGGTGAGGGCTGGTCAATTTCGTCCTTGAAAGCCTAGTTCTTCCGCTCCGCCACGAACCGCGCTGCTGCCTGCAGCACCGCGGCGCGGTCGCCGAAGATCGAGACGGCGGCGTCCGCGCGCGCGAGCAGGTCACTCACGCGCTGCTTGGCGCCCTCGATGCCGAGCTGGGTGACGAAGGTGGTCTTGCCAAGCGCTGCGTCCTGGCCCGAGGGCTTGCCGAGCGCCGCCGCATCGCCCTCGACGTCGAGCAGGTCGTCGGCGATCTGGAAGGCTTCGCCGAGCGCGCGGCCGTAATCGTCGAGCGCCTGATACTCCTTCGCGGTGGCTTGTCCCAGGATCGCGCCGGCGATGCAGCCATAGCGCAACAGCGCGCCGGTCTTCATCTGCTGGATGCGTGCGACGTCGACCGGCTCGCGATCGCCGAAGCGGCCTTCACCGGCGAGATCGAGCATCTGCCCGCCGACCATGCCGCCGATGCCGGCGCAGCGCGCCAGCGCGCGCGTGAGCAAGAGTCGGACATTGGCGTCGCGATGGATCTCGTCGCGGGTGACGATGTCGAAGGCGAGCGTCAATAGCCCGTCGCCGGCGAGGATCGCGGTGGCGTCGTCGGTCTGCTTGTGCAGCGTCGGGCGTCCGCGGCGCAGGTCGGAATTGTCCATCGACGGCAGATCGTCATGGATCAGCGAATAGCAGTGGATGCACTCGAGCGCGGCGCCCACGAGCAAGGCGGCCTCGCGCGGCACGTCGAACACCGCGGCGCTCTCGACCACCAGGAACGGCCGCAGGCGTTTGCCCCCGCCGAGGCTCGAATAGCGCATCGCGTCCATCAGCCGCTTGGGGCGCGCGATCTCGTCTGGCAGGATGTCGTCCGACAACAGCCTGGCCAGCAGGGCCTCGGTATCGTCAGCGGTCTTGTCCAGGCGTTTAGCGAAATCGGACGGGGTCGTGCCGGTCATCAAGAAGGGCTCCAGAACTAAAATTCGGCCGGACAATCCTTTATGCGGGCGCTTCCGTCAATCACTTGGAACGCCTTAAAACTGCTGGAAAAGCCCCGAATTATCACAGGCTTAATCGCCGGGCCGGTTCATCACTTCCATTTTGGCGCAGGACAAGGTCGATTTTTCGCATCGTCAAAACCCTGGCTCTGGTGCTGACCGCCGCGGCGCTCCTGCCTTATCTGATCGCGCCATTCTACCGTGCCGGCCACCCGGTCTCGACGCTGATGGCCTGGCGCTCCCTTCGCGGTGCCCCGATGCAGCGGCAGTGGATCGATCTTTCGGCGATGTCGCCCTATTTGCCGCGCGCGGTGGTCGGGGCTGAAGATGCCCATTTCTGCAAGCATCACGGCATCGACTGGGGCGCGCTGCGCGAGGCGATCGACGATGCGCAAGAGGACGGAACGCCGTTCCGCGGCGCCTCCACCATCACCCAGCAGGTGGCCAAAAACCTGTTCCTCTGGCAGGGGCGGGATCCCATCCGGAAAGTGCTGGAGTTTCCGCTGGCGCTGTGGATCGACTTCGTCCTGCCGAAACACCGGATTCTCGAGATTTACCTGAATATTGCCGAGCTCGGCCCTCAGGGGCAGTTCGGGGTAGAAGCGGGCAGCGCCTATGCCTTCGGCAAGTCCGCAGCCAGTCTCTCGCCCCGGGAGTCTGGGCTTTTGGCCGCGATCCTGCCAAACCCGGTCAACCGCAGCGCCCGCACGCCGGGACCGGGGGTGCGGCGGCTGGCGGTGACCTATATGGCGCGGGCGCAGGCCGTTTCGATCTGTTGGCGGGAAAATCGCGGATTTTGAGCCCATTTCGGGTGCTTTTTCCGCCCCAAAACCCTAGCTTTACGAGCAGCCTTCCTCTATAAGCCCGGCCTTGATCAGCATTCAGCTCGCCCCGTTTGCGGGTGCTGAGCCGTCCGGAAGGCCGGACGATGCCCCGAACACCAATCCCTAGAGGATATTGATAATGGCCGTTCCGAGAAGAAAAACCTCGCCGTCGCGCCGTGGCATGCGCCGCTCGGCTGACGCGCTGAAGAAGCCAACCTATGTCGAGGACAAGGACTCCGGCGAGCTCCGCCGCCCGCACCATCTCGACCTCAAGACCGGCATGTACAAGGGCCGGCAGGTCCTGAAGAAGAAAGAGTCCTGAGGCCGGCGTATCAACAGGCGAGGCGATTGACCCGCCTGGATTCGGCCAATCAGTGAGTTAAGACGGTGACGGCGGCGGAGCAAACGCTTCGCCGCCGCATTGTCCTGCCCGGATGTCTCGATCAGGAAGGCGCGCACGCGATGGTCGGTTTCCCGCTGCTTCTCATTCCGCTCGCGGTCTACAACATCATCGTGTTCCTGATGCACGACGTGTCCTTCACGGCCGTGCTTTTCAAGGTGCCGATGCTTGAGGGCCAGGTCTGGCCGGTGACGCTGAGTGACCTGCTGCTGGCACTCGGTGTGGTGCTGCTGCTGCTCGAGATCGTCAAGGGCGCGCGGCCCGGCGCGAAATTCCTGATGGACCATCTGCTGTCGCTGATCGTGTTCGGCGCGGCCGCGGCCGAATTCGTCATGTGGCCGGAGAAGTTCGGCAACTCCACCTTTTTCCTGCTTGTGCTGCTTGCGATGGCCGATTTCTTCGGCGGCGTCGCCCAGCGTACCCGTCGCCGCGCCTATGTGACCGAGGCAGCGCCCGCACCGCGCAAGGCGCGCCGTCAGGTCGAGGAGGAGGCGGACGAGCCGGTCGTCGAGCCGCGCATGGCGCCTGCACCGCAACCCGCACCGATCGTGCCTCCTGCATCCGCGCAGTCCGTCGCCGAGTCCGTGCTGATGGATCCCCCCGCGCCAAAAGCACCGCAAGCCGCGCCCTCGCCGGAAATCCCTTCGCCGCATCTGCAGCCGAGCAACGGCACGCCGACGTCGCCGGATGCGCCGCAGCGCTGATCGCGCTAAGGGTGCCTCGCGGCTCGGATTGCGAAACTAACCAACGTCCTTCATGCCACCTGGCGCGTCCTGGCGCTCACGGTGCCCAGCGGGCGCTTATGGCCATAGGCCATGTTCGCATCGGCGGGGCTCGCCCGGCGCAGCCGGCTCGCCTGCGGCAGGTGCTCGGCATTGGCGATGAGCTGGGTGACGAAGCTCGGGTCGGGGCGGGGCAGCACCACCACCTTGTGCGCCAATGCGAGCGTCGGGGTCAGCAGGACCAGGGCGGTCCCGGTGCCGCCTTCCGCTTCCTCTGCTCGGTCCGTACTCACCATCGCAAACACCGTTAATCCGGCTCGAAATCCGGCGAGACTGTCGCGTTTCGGGACGCGGGTCGCCGTGCGTGTGAGGTACTCGCAAGGTCTATGCCGGCGGGGCCGTTCTGGTTCCGGACCAGCTTCGAAACGTGGTTTCCAAATTGTTTATGAACTTTGCCTAGGGTCAAAGCCGAATCTCGCTTTATCCTCAGGAGTGCGAGACCGTCTCCGCTGTCCCGAAACGAGGCGCCTTTGACCGCTGCCCTGCCGCAAGCCTCCGACATCCTGGCCTCCCTCGGCGAGGCCGTCTTCATCTGGGATATCGCGAGCGATGCGATTCAGTGGGGCGAGCAGGTCGGTTCCGTCTTCCCCGGCATCCCCGCCGAGCGGCTGGCGACCGGCGCGGACTTCGCCCGCCTGATCGAGCCGTCGCAGTCGCTGCGCACGGCCGCCCTGGCCCAGTCGCCGGCCGTGCACGGCGCCGACGGCACGCCCTACCGTGCCGAATATGGCGTGCGCATGAGCGCTTCCGACCCCGTGGTCTGGATCGAGGAGACCGGCCGGTGGTTCGCAGGTCCCGATGGCCGGCCGGTCCGTGCGATCGGCGCCGTCCGCATCAACAATGAGCGCCACGCCCGCGACGAAGAGCTTGCAAAGCTCGCCCGGCTCGATCCCCTGACCGGCGAGCTCAACCGCACGCATCTGATCGCGGCGCTCGCCGAGGCGATCGAGGAGTCAATCCGCTTCCGCTCCTCCAGCGCCTTCATGCTGGTCGGGATCGATCATCTCGCCCGCGTCAACGACGCCTTCGGCTTCGACGTTGCGGACGCCGTGATCCTCGACGTGGCAAAACGCATTCGCGCGCGGCTTCGCGGCGGCGACGTGCTCGGGCGCTTCTCAGGCAACAAGTTCGGCCTCATCTTGAAGAACTGCACCATTGACGACATGAACGTCGCCGCCGAGCGCTTCCTTGCCGGCATTCGCGACGAAGTGGTGCCGACCAAGTCGGGCCCGGTTTCGGTCACCGCCTCGATCGGCGCGGTCGGCGTTCCCCGCTATGCCCGCAACACCGATGAAGCGATCAACCGCGCGCACGAGACGCTGGATGCCGCCAAACGCCGCCGCGCCGGCTCGTTCGGTACCTGGCGGCCGAATGCAGAGCGCGACGCGCAGCGCCGCGTCAACATCCGTGTCACCGACGAGATCGTCACCGCGCTGAACGACCGTCGCATCGTGCTCGCCTATGAGCCGGTCGTCTCGGCCGCGACGCGCGACGGCGCATTCTATGAATGCCTGGTGCGGATGGAGCAGGGCGACGGGCGGACGCTGCTCGCGCCCGACATCGTGCCGGTGGCCGAGCGGCTCGGCCTCATCCGCCTCGTCGACCATCGCGTGCTCGAGCTCGTCGTCGCCGAGCTTGCCGCCTCGCCCGAGGTCAGGCTCAGCCTCAACATCTCGCCCGATACCACCATGGATCCCGACTGGTGGGCGGGAATCGAATCGCTGATGCAGGCCCATCCGGGCGTTGCCGAGCGGCTGATCGTCGAGATCACCGAGACGGTGGCGATCCAGGACATCGACGACGTCCGCGCCTTCGTCGGCCGTCTCAAGCATTTCGGCAGCCGCATCGCCATCGACGATTTCGGCGCCGGCTACACCTCGTTCCGCAACCTGCGCAAGCTCGGCGTCGACATCGTCAAGATCGACGGCGCCTTCGTGCAGAACATCACCCGTTCCGCCGACGACCGCGCCTTCGTGCAGACCCTGCTCGACCTCGCGCGCCGCCTCGACATCAAGACCGTCGCCGAATGGGTGCAGGACGAGGAAGCGGCAAACATGCTGCGCGACTGGGGCTGCGACTACATCCAGGGTCGCCTGATCGGCCTCGCCTCGGCCGAGCGGCCGTGGGGCGGTCAGCCCGATCGCGCAATGCCGGCCATAGGATAGCGGCCCGCCTGTGGCCCTGCCTCCGGCGTGGACGCCTGATGGCTTGGCATGACGTAGCCGTCGTGCCACCCTGCGCGAACCGAAATGCGACGGGGAGACACAGCCATGTATCGCCGTGTCGTGTTGTTTTGCCTGGTTGCGATCGCCTCGATGAGCGCGGCGTCATCGAGCCTCGCAGCCGGCCCCGAACGATGCCAGGAAGTGGTGCGCCGGTTTCAATCCTTGAAACCTCAGGTCAGCGCGATCGAGGTCTCATTGACTTTGTTTTCGGCGGCGGATGCGAATTGCATAGCACTAGCAACCGCACTACTGGACGATGGAGCGTCCGTTGACGCGCGCGATCGGTTCGGCGCGCGCCCGCTTAGCCATGCCGCAAGGTTCGGTCACCTTGAGATGGTCGACCTGCTGCTCGCGCGCGGCGCTCCAATCAATGCGCGCAATCTGGCTGGGGCGACTGCACTGTACTTTGCGGCCGAACGAGGCCATGTCGCAGTCGCGCAACGGCTCATTGAGCGGGGGGCTGACATCAGTCTGACCGGGCGCAGTGGCATCTCGACGGTTGCGGCTGCGGCCTATGCCGGCAGTGATGCCATCGTCGAAATGCTGCTCGCGCATGGCGCCGACGAGCGCGTACCCGACGAGACGGGGAAACCGCCAATCGTCTATGCGGCGGCCCGGGCGTGGCTCGACATCGTGAAGCGGCTGCTGGCGCGGAATATCGACATCAATGCCCGTTATCCCAACGACCTCACCCTGCTGATGTGGGCGGCGGGGCCTGATGAAAAGGTGCCCGAAGCGGCGGCGGTGGAGGTCGTCCGGCATTTGCTGGAGGGGGGAGCACGTGTTGATGACCGGGATGTCCGCGGGCGCACGGCGCTGATGATTGCCGCTGAAGGCGGACACGCGGAGATCGCCGCTCTCTTGCTGGCGCGAGGTGCCGATCCATCGCTTATGGACAATGCCGGCAGACGTGCCGCAGATCTTGCCGTTCCGTCGGCTCTGCGTGAACGCCTGTCGGTGCGGTGAGCCGGCTCACTGGCTCCGAGGAATTTGGAGACCGGCCAAATATTCCGCCAGCGCTGTAAGGTCGTCGCCCGCGGTGGCGATCATCAAGTCGGACATGCCCGGGTTGTTGCCGCGCGCGCGGGTGCGGAAGTCGGCCATCGTCTTGGCCAGGTATTCGAGGCTTTGGCCGGCAAGCCGGGGCACCGTGCTGTCGCCCTGAAATCGATCGCGGTGACAGCTGGTGCAGCCCACCGAGTACTCGGCGCGCAGGGCTCGTTCCGCAACGTTCCTGGCTGTGACGGGCTGGCCCAGGTCAGGCCAGGGCTTTTTCGAAAAAATTTCAGCTATCGCCAGCATGTCATCCTTCTCGAGCGTTGACGCGATGGGCTGCATAATGTCGCTTTTCCGGTCACCGCGTTTGTAATCGCGGAGCTGGATGTAAGCGTATCCGAGTTTTTGTCCCCAGATGACGGGAGTGGTCTTGTCGATCGGCTTGCCGTCCAGGCCATGACAGCGGGCGCAGCCCTCGGCCTTCTCGGCAATGCTTTCGGCAACTGCCGGAGCGGGGCTTGCCCCCGACAACGCTCCGATGATGATCCCGCCCGCTAACCAGCCAAGCGGCCTCTGCGACTTGCTGCGCATCCATCCCATTGCGGTGAGCCTCAAGAATGCGGGGCCGCGAACGGCCCCGCCGGTGTGAACACCTGATGCCAGCCCGCTCAATCGAGCGTGAAGGCGATGATGTTGTTGCCGCGTCTGAAGTTCACCTGCGTGTTGCCGCCCGCGCCGACCACGATGTATTGCTTGTCGCCCAGCATATAGCTGGATGGCGGCGCATTGACGCCCGCACCGGCGCGGAAGCTCCACAATTCCTTGCCGGTCGACGAGTTATAGGCGGCGAACTTGCCGTTGCCTTCACCGGCAAACACCAGACCGCCTGCGGTGGCGAGAATGCCGCCGATCATCGGCTCCGGCGTCTTCACCTGCCACCTGATCTTGCCGTTGTTGTAGTTGACGGCGGTGATATTGCCCGACTGTTTTTCACCAGGAATCGCCGTGAAGGCGCCACCAAGCCAGAGCTTGCCGTTCGGATAGGGTGAGTTCTCGACCCGGTAGTGCATTGGCTGGTGCAGGTTGATGGCGTAGGCCAGTTCCTGCCCCGGATCGGTCGCGATCGGCGACCACTCGACGCCGCCATTCGCACCCGGAAGCATGCGGGCTCCTTCCTTGGTCGGCAGTGTCCACATGTTCTCCTGTGGCACCATGGCTTCGGAGAACCGGATCAGGCTGCAATCCTTGCGGTCGTGAACGTAGATGTGACCAGTCTTGCCGGCATGGATCACGCCAGGGACGGTCTTGCCGGCCTTGTCCTTCACATCGACCAGAACCGGCGGGCTCACGGCATCGAGATCCCAGACATCGTGGGCGATGTACTGGAAGTGGCAGACATACTTGCCGGTCTCGAGATCAAGCGAAACCAGCGAGTCGGTATAGAGATTGTCGCCCGGCCGCACGGAGCCGTCGAGGTCGGGTGATGGATTGCCAACCACGAAATAGATCCGCTTGGTCTCGAGATCGACGGCCGGATTTTGCCAGACACCGCCACCGAGCTTCGCGTAGGGATCGCCAGATTTGGAGAGCTGGGCCTTTTCTGCTGCGATGTCGCGGTGCATGTCGCGCCCCGTGGCATCCTTGGTCGTCCACTCGCCGACGGAATTTTCCGGAATCGTATCGAAATTCCAGATCAGCTTTCCGGTCTTCGCACCGTAAGCCCTCACGAAGCCACGGATGCCATACTCACCACCATTCGTTCCGATCAAAACCTTATCGTTGACGACGGTCGGAGCCATCGTCTCGCTATAGCCGAGCTCGGGATCGGCAACGTCCGTCTTCCAGACGACGTCACCGGTCTTTGCATTGAGTGCGACGAGCTTGGCGTCCAGCGTGGCGAGATAGACGAGATCGCCAAGAACCTGGACGCCCCGATTGTTGGGACCGCAGCAGTAAATCGTCACGGGTCCCATCTTGTGAGCATAGTGCCAGAGCTGTTCGCCTGTCTTGGCGTCGATTGCATAGACATGGCTGAAGGATGTTGTCACATACATCACGCCATTGACTACAATGGGCGACGTTTCCAGAGATTCCTTGACCTCGGTCTGGAAAATCCAGGCGACGCGCAGGTTCTTCACGTTGTCGCGGTTGATCTGCTTTGCAGGGTGAAAGCGCGTCTGAGCGTAGTTGCCGTTGGTCAGCAGAAAATTCGTCGCGTTCTTGCCTGCTGCGTTGAGTTGATCTTGAGTGACTGGAGAAATCTTCGCCTCGCGCGGTGGCGTCCACTGGTCCGGATTGGGGACCTCTTGCGCATGACTTGCTGCTGCAGCGAGCGTGCAACTCATGCCGAACAAGGTGGCGCATGCAATAGAAAATCTATTCATGGTTCCGCCCCTATGATTTGAACCGGCCCATTTACTTGCCGGTGTTGTTCAAGTCTGATCCCACAGGGGAACCTTGACAAGGAAAAAGCGGCAATTGGCGCGTCTTGCAATCGCTCTGTTTGCGACTGCGAGATAAGCGTGCGTTGCAGTGTTTGCGTGACTGCAATGACGGCGCGGCGGCGTCCTCAACGGCGCGAGCGGAAACGATACTGCAGCAGATTCACGTGTGCTGGCGGCGGGCGCGCGTCGGTTGGGAGGCGAGCCTCTTGCTGCATTCCAGCTGGCTGTTGCTCGTGTGGTCGGTTTATCCTGTTACCGCTATCGCGTGAACGCCGCGCGGAAGTGCAGCGTTCGATTCCCATACCGCGTAATTCAGACAGGTCGGGCTGTCGCCGATGGCGCGGCGGAGCTGGGTTGAGATGAAGCCGACCTCTCCGCAAGCGGGGCGAGGTGAAGAAACATCATGCCACGCGCCTGATCGCGTTCAGCCGCTCGATCGTGCGGCCGACTTCCGCGGCCTGGCATGGCTTGCCGAAATAAAATCCCTGCACCGCGGTGCAACCGCATTCGCGGACGAAGTCGAGCTGGTCGGAGGTCTCGACGCCTTCCGCCGTGGTCTCGACGCCGAGCACCGAGCCGAGGCTGGCGATGGTGCGGACGATGGCGACGCTTTCCGGGCTTTCGCCGAGCGTGCCGACGAAGGAGCGGTCGATCTTGATGCGGTCGAAGGGAAATTTTCGCAAATAGCTGAGCGAGGAATAGCCGACGCCGAAATCATCGAGGCTCACGCGCACGCCGAGTGCGCGGAGCTGATGCAGGATCTCGATCGTCGCCTCGCTGTCGTCGAGCAGCGCCGTCTCGGTGACCTCGAGCTCGAGCCGATGCGGCGCAAGGCCGGCCTCAGCGAGCGCGCTCGTGATCATGGCGACGAGACCACGCGCGCGGAACTGCACCGGCGACAGGTTCACCGCGATGGTCATGTCCGGCCAACCCGCCGCCCTCGCGCACGCGGTGCGCAAAACCCATTCGCCGATCGGAACGATCAGCCCGGTCTCCTCCGCGATCGGAATGAACTCCGCCGGCGAGACCATGCCGCGCGAAGGATGTTTCCAGCGCAGCAGCGCCTCGAAACCGGTCAGTTCGGATGTGTCCAGGCGAACCTGCGGCTGGAACACCAGATGAAACTCGTAGGCTTCGAGCGCGCCGCGCAAGTCCGCCTCCAGCGCATGCCGCGCGCGCGCCTCTTCCTCCATCGCTGGCTCGAAGATCTGATAGGCGCCGCGCCCCTTGGCCTTCGCGCCATAGAGCGCGAGGTCGGCGCACTTCATCAGCTCGTCCGCGTCCAGCCCGTGATCGGGCGCGAGTGCGATGCCGATGCTGACGCCGACATGGATCGACTGGTTTTCCAGCGGCGGCGGGCGGCCGATGATCTCGATCAGGCGGCGCGCCAGCTTTTCTGCCGCTTCCGGCTGCGGCCCGCGCTGGATCAGCGCGAATTCGTCGCCGCCGAGCCGCGCCACGGTGGCGTGCTCGCTCGCCTGCTCCTTCAGTCGCGTGGCGACCCAGCGCAGCAGCTGGTCGCCGGCGGCGTGGCCGAGGCGGTCGTTGACGGTCTTGAAATTGTCGAGGTCGAGGCACAGCACGGCCATCGCGCCGCCGGCGGTCGCGACCTCGTTCAGGCCCTCGCTCATCTGCTCACGGAACAGCACGCGGTTGGGCAGGTCGGTCAGCGAATCGTGTCGCGCCATATGCGCGACGCGGGCCTGCGTCTTGTGGCGCTCGGTGACGTCCTCATAGGTGACGACCCAGCCGCCATGTGACATGCGGGTGTGGTTGAGCTTGATGATGCGACCGTCGCTCAAATGGCGGTGCAGCGTATGCGCGCCCTCGCGCAGCCGCTCGAGATAGTCGGCATAGAGTGCGGCCGCCGTCGTGTTCGGGTTGATGCCGAGCGCGCAACTATGCTCCATGATCTCGCGCATCGAGACACCGGGCTTGACGATCTCGGGCGACAGGCCGAACATCTCGATGTAACGCGTGTTGCAGACGATGACCCGCAGGTGGCTGTCGAACATGCACAGCCCCTGACTCATGTTGTTCAGCGCCGCATCGAACCGGCGATACTGCTCGCTGAGCTCCTCGACCGCGCGCTCGCGCTCGGTGATGTCCTCGTAGGTCGCGACGAAGCCGCCCTCGGGCAGCGTGCAGTAGCGCACCGACACGACGGTGTCGTTGGCCATGCTCCGCCGCATCGACGAGTCGTCGCGGCTCGCTATGCGCGCGCGGGCGGCTTCCAGGATCTGCTGCGGACTGTACTCGGATGCGAAGGCGCCATTCGCCATCGACCGCTCGATCAGCTCGGCGAGATGCGTGCCGGGCCTGGTCTCCTCGGGCGACAGCCGGTAGATCTCGCGGTAGCGGTTATTGCAGACCTTGAGCCGCATGTCGCCGTCGTAGAAGGCGAGTCCATGCGCCATGTTCTCAAGCGCCGCGTCGAGCATGATATTCTGCTGCTTCAACGCCTCCTCGTACCGCAGCCGCTCGGTGACGTCTTCGTGCACCGTCACCCAGCCACCGTCGGGCAGGAAGCGCGATATCGCCTGCACCATGCGACCGTCGTAGCGCATCAGGAGCACGGCGTCCGAGCTCTTGCTGCGCACATCGTTCATCCGTCTGTCGTGGAATTCCTCCGCAGACATTCCGGGCAGATTGCCGCGCGAGATCCAGTGCCCGATCACGGCACTGTGCGACACGCCGGGTTTCACGATTTCGGGGTCGAGGTTGTAGAGGCGCAGAAACCGCTCGTTGCAGACGACGACGCTGCCTTGCGCGTCGTACATGATGAGACCGTGCGACATGTTGGTCAGCGCATGCTGGCTGCGCTCGGTCTGTACGCGCAGCTCCGCCTCGAGCCGGTCGAGGCGGGTGACGTCGTCGCAGATTGTCATCCAGCCGCCCTCGGGGAGCGGCTTCAGGTCGAGCGCCAGCACCAGGCCGCTGGACAGCCGCTGCTCCGTCCGGAAGTGCTTGCCGTTCGTGATCTGCGTGACGCGCTCCTGATAGAGCTTGTCGATCTCGCTCGCCGGAAAGTTGCCGCGCGAAGCGCTATGAGCCAGCACCTCGCGATAGCTCGTCCCGGGGCGCACCACCTCGGGCGACATGTCGAAGAGGTCGACATAGCGGCGGTTGAACAGCACGATCCGGTTGTCGGAATCGTAGACGCAGACACCCTGCTCCATGCGATCGAGCGCAAGCTGGCTCAGCGCGAGCAAGGCTTCGGGCCCGTGCTGGACGCTCGCGCGCGGCTCTGTCGTGCTGGGCGTCGTCATCGGCAAAGGCGCTTCGTCAGGAGCGGGACAATGAACGGGCGTAATCGGGAACCGGAGCTTAAGCCGCCATCCGGGAAGATTGTCTTAAGCGCCTTAGTTTACGGACCGTGACCGCCGGTGCGGATTCTGCAACTGATCGTCGGGCAAACGGCTGCATGCCGACGAGAAGCTGTGTCCGCGATTTGGGATGACGAGATCGAGACACACGCGTGCCGTACTCTCGGTGTCATCGCCCGACTTGATCGGGCGATCCGGTACGCCGAGATGTCCGTGATCAATCGATAAGCCGCGGCGTACTGGATTCCCCGCTTTCGCGGGGAATGACGGCGGCGGGTGTGGTCACGGTCGATGCAAATTGCTGCGCAGGAAGAAGTGGCACGCGCGACGGAGGAGCCTACTCCTCCTTCTTCGACATCCGCTCGAGGCGCTCCTGCATGTCCTTCATCTGCTGGCGCAGTTCGTCGATGTTGTCGCTCTTCGGCGCCTCGCCGTTGGCTTCCGGCTGCTCCGGCGTTGCGGAGCGCTGCGGGGTCGCGAACGGCTTGAACATCGAGAAGGTCTGCTGGAACAGCTCCATGTTGCGGCGGACCTGCTCCTCCAGTGGCGCAAAGGGCGTGCCGGACAGGGTATTGGCGAGCTGCTTGCGGAATTTCTCCTGCTCCTGGGTCAGCGTCGCGAGCGACTGCTCCAGATATTTCGGCACCACCATCTGCATGCTGTCGCCGTAGAAGCGGATCAGCTGGCGCAGGAAGGTGGTGGGCAAGAGGTTCTGGCCGGCCTTGTTCTCCTGCTCGAAGATGATCTGGGCGAGCACCGAGCGGGTGATGTCGTCGCCGGTCTTGGCGTCATAAACCAGGAAATCCTCGCCTTCCTTCACCATGGCGGCGAGGTCTTCCAGCGTCACATAGGTGCTCGTTCCGGTGTTATAGAGCCGGCGGTTAGCGTATTTTTTGATTGTGGTGGGTTGGTCTGATTTCGCCATGGGCTCTCACTTGCAAACGCTGAGAACGGGAACCCGGCGGGCTATGCCGCAGGGCGGGAAGAGTACGCAACGCAACAAAATAAGCATTTTCAAAGGGCTCACGCTACCGTTTTGTGCGCCACGGTTAATTGCAGAGCAAAAACTTGCTTGCGAAAGCGACAGATGCGCTATTCTGAATGCGCTGCGGTATGAATCTGCCCCTCCGCCGATTGACATGCCGCAACGACGTTAACAGGATGCCGGGTGAGACTGGCGAGCCTTTTCGGATCGCTTGCCTGCCCCCATTTCAAAGAACCTCAAGCCCCAGGAGATGCCCATGTCAGACGATGTTGTCATCGTCAGCGCCGCCCGCACCCCGGTCGGAAGCTTCAACGGAGCCTTCGCGACCCTTCCCGCCCACGACCTCGGCGCCATTGCCATCAAGGCCGCGCTGGAGCGCGGTGGCATCGAGCCCGGCCGGGTCTCCGAAGTCATCATGGGCCAGATCCTGACCGCAGGTCAGGGCCAGAACCCGGCCCGTCAGGCCTCGATCGCGGCCGGCATCCCGGTGGAGAGCCCGGCCTGGGGCGTCAACCAGCTCTGCGGGTCGGGCTTGCGCTCCGTCGCACTCGGCTACCAGGCGCTGCTCAACGGCGACTCCGACATCGTGGTTGCCGGCGGCCAGGAATCCATGAGCATGGCCCAGCACGCCCAGCATTTGCGCAGCGGCGTCAAGATGGGTGCCCTCGAGCTCGTCGACACCATGATCCGCGACGGGTTGTGGGATGCCTTCAACGGCTACCACATGGGCAACACCGCCGAGAACGTGGCCAAGCAATATCAGATCACCCGCGCCCAGCAGGACGAGTTTGCGGTGGCCTCGCAGAACAAGGCTGAAGCCGCGCAGAAGGCCGGCAGGTTCAAGGACGAGATCGTTCCGGTCACAATCAAGACCCGCAAGGGCGACGTCGTGGTCGATGCCGACGAGTATCCGCGCCATGGCGCTACTATCGATGCGATGACCAAGCTGCGGCCGGCCTTCGAGAAAGATGGCTCGGTGACTGCCGGCAATGCGTCGGGCATCAATGATGGCGCCGCTGCCGTCGTGCTGATGACCGCCAAGCAGGCGGCCAAGGAAGGCAAGAAGCCGATCGCCCGCATCGTGTCCTGGGCGCATGCCGGCGTCGATCCGAAGATCATGGGTACGGGGCCGATTCCGGCTTCGCGCGCCGCGCTGAAGAAGGCAGGCTGGAACATCGCCGACCTCGACCTGATCGAGGCCAACGAGGCCTTTGCGGCGCAGGCCTGCGCCGTCAACAAGGACCTCGGCTGGGATACCTCGAAGGTCAACGTCAATGGCGGCGCGATCGCGATCGGACATCCGATCGGCGCCTCCGGCGCACGCGTGCTGGTGACGCTGCTGCACGAGATGCAGAAGCGCGATTCGAAGAAGGGTCTCGCCACGCTGTGCATCGGCGGCGGCATGGGTATCGCCATGTGCGTAGCACGTGACTGAGAACGGGTGCGTTGCACGCGACTAAACAGGCAGCGGTTGCAACTCAAATATTCTTCGCAACCGCGTAAGCCTCGACTAAAGACAGGCGCCCGGCTCACCGCCGGGCGTTTTGTTCTTGATGTCCGTCAATCCACCCGCATAATCCGTCAGTAAAAACGATCACTCAAGTCTCTAGAAGCGCCCAGGGAAACGTCGAGGGAAGGAATACAATATGGCACGTGTTGCATTGGTCACGGGTGGTACGCGGGGCATCGGTGCTGCGATCAGCAAGGCGCTGAAGGCGGCCGGCTACAAGGTCGCGGCGAGTTACGCCGGCAATGACGCGGCGGCGGAGAAGTTCAAGGCCGAGACCGGCATCAACGTCTACAAATGGGACGTCAGTTCCTTCGACGGCTGCGCCGAGGGCGTGAAGAAGGTCGAGGCCGAGGTCGGCCCGGTCGACGTGCTCGTCAACAATGCCGGCATCACCAAGGACGGCGCCTTCCACAAGATGAGCGTCGAGCAATGGAATGCCGTGATCGGCACCAATCTCGGCTCGCTGTTCAACATGTCGCGCCAGGTGATCGAGGGCATGCGCGCGCGTAAATTTGGCCGCATCATCAACATCTCGTCGATCAACGGCCAGAAGGGTCAGTTCGGCCAGGTGAACTATTCCGCCGCAAAGGCCGGCGAGATCGGCTTCACCAAGGCGCTCGCACTCGAGAACGCCAAGGGTGGCGTCACCGTGAATGCGATCTGCCCGGGCTACATCAACACCGAGATGGTGCAGGCGGTGCCGAAGGACGTGCTGGAGAAGGCGATCCTGCCGCTGATTCCGATCGGCCGCCTGGGCGAGCCCGAGGAGATAGCCCGCGCGGTGGTGTTCCTCGCAGCGGATGAGGCCGGCGCCATCACCGGCTCGACACTGTCGGTCAACGGTGGCCAGTACATGGTGTGATGCGCAAGCATCACGCCCGATCACAACCGTCTCGACGTCATGCCCGGGCTTGTCCCGGGCATCCACCCATGCACTGTCATTCCGGGGCGACTCCAACGGGTCCGGCCTTTGGCCGGCCCGATGACAGGCTCGGAGCCGAACCCGGAATCTCGAGATTCCGGGTCCGGCGCTTTGCGCCATCCCGGAATGACGAGGTATCCTCTCTGATGGCTCCCCGCTCCGCGACACTGATCGGATTGACCGCAATCCTGATGTGGTCCCTGCTCGCGGTGATGACGGTCGCGACCGGCAAGATCCCCGCGTTTCAGCTCGCTGCGATGACGTTTGCGATCGGCGGCCTCGTCGGTCTCCTGACCTGGATCGGTCGCAGTGGCGTGGCAGCGAGCCTGCGCCAGCCGCCGGTCGTGTGGGCCGTCGGCGTCGGCGGCCTGTTCGGCTATCACGCGCTCTATTTCCTCGCGCTGCGCTTCGCACCGCCGGCCGAAGCGGGCCTGCTCAATTATCTCTGGCCGCTGCTGATCGTGCTGTTCTCGTCCTTCCTGCCGGGCGAGCGGCTCGCCGTGCATCACGTCGTCGGCGCCGTGCTCGGCCTCGTCGGCACCGTGCTGCTGTTCGCCGGCAATACGAGCGGCTTTGCACCGGGCCAGTTGCCGGGGCTGATCGCAGCCTTCATCGCTGCCTTCGTCTGGGCAACCTATTCGGTGCTGTCGCGCCGGCTGAAAGCGGTGCCGACCGATGCGGTTGCCGGCTTCTGCCTCGCCACCGCGCTGCTCGCCGCGCTGATGCATGCCGCGCTCGAGACCACGGTGTGGCCGGAGACGACGCTGCAATGGCTCTCGGTGATCGCGCTCGGCATCGGTCCGGTAGGTGCTGCGTTCTACGCCTGGGACATCGGCATGAAGCGCGGCGACATCCGCGTGCTGGGCGCGGCGTCCTACGCGACACCGCTGCTCTCGACGGCCTTTCTCATCGCCGCCGGCTTCGCCAAAGCCAGCGCCAACATCGCCTTCGCCGCGATCCTGATCGCCGGTGGCGGCTTGATCGCGGCGAAGGACATGGTGTTGCGGAAGCGGTGAGGGCGTTTGCCCGCCGCTAGGGCTCCCAGCCCTTCGGCGCGAGCTCGAACTTTGCGAACTCGAAGGCCGGCGCCACGGTGCAGCCCACCAGCGTCCATTCGCCTGATGTCTCCGCCATCTGCCAGGCCTGCGCCGGCACGATCGCTTGCGGCCGCTCGCCGTGCGCGAGCCCGGTGCCGAGCCGCACCTCGTGCTGCGAGCAGCCCTCATGCGCAATGCGCAGCGTCAAGGGGCTGCCCGCGTAGTAGTGCCAGACCTCGACCGCATCGATGCGGTGCCAGTGCGAGCGCTCCCCGCGCGCCAGCAGGAAGTAGATCGAGGTCGAGCGTGAGCGTCCTTGCGCGTCGGTCGTCTGGTCGCGAAACGTCTCACGGTAGTGCCCGCCCTCAGGATGCGGTCTCAGCTCCAGGCGCGCGATGATCTCGGCTGCTGTCGGCATCGATCCCCGTCAGGACTTGTTCTTGCGTTCGCGCAATTCGCCGAACACGATGGCGCCATCGGCGCCCTTCATGTGTAGCTTGGCTGCAACCGAGGGGTCATCGGCGCGCAGGAACACATTTGTTCGCTTCTCATCACCAAGCAGTGAGGGGATCGTGGGCTTGTTCTCGGCGCGGAGCCTGGTCACCTCTGCCGCGCGGGCCTGGAGCGCCTGATTGTCAGGCTCGATGGTGAGCGCGAACTTGACGTTGGAGGCGGTGTATTCGTGGCCGCAATAGAGCTTGAAGTCGTCGGGCAGCGCCCGCAGCTTCAGGAGCGAATCCCACATCATCGGGTAGTTGCCCTCGAACACGCGACCGCAGCCGATCGAGAACAGCGTGTCGGCGGCGAACACCGTCTTCTCGGCGTCGAACACGTACGAGACATGGTCGAGCGTATGACCGGGCGTCTCTAGGACGCGCGCGAGCAGGCTGCCGACCTTGATGACGTCGGCATTGACGACGCGCAAATCGACATTGGCGATTTTCGTCGTCTTGTCATGCGGCGCGACGACGCGGCAATTATATTTCTGCTTCAGCTCGGCGACGCCGCCGACATGGTCGCCATGGTGATGAGTGATGAGAATGTCGGTGAGCGTCCAGCCTTCGCGCTCCAGCGCCTTCAGGATCGGCCCGGCTTCGGGCGCGTCGATCGAGGCGGTTGCCTTGGTTTCCGTATCGTGGATCAGATAACCGAAATTGTCGTTTAAACAGGTGAAAGTACGAATTTCGGCGGCCATGACATCTCCATCGCGCTCAGCCCCGGCAAACAGATATGGCGTTAACGTTGCGCAGGCAATGCAATATTCCGCGCGCCCAGGCCGCCGGGCGCATGTTACATTGCGGCCATGAGCATTGATGTCATTGATCTGCGTGACTTCTATTCGCGCCGCCTCGGGATCGTGGCGCGCCAATTGATCAATCGCGGGATCAGGGAACGCTGGCCGGGTGCCGAGGGGCAGCGGGTGCTCGGCATCGGCTATCCCACCCCCTATCTCGGCCTGTTCCGCGAGGACGCCGAGCGCTGCATCGCCTTCATGCCGGCCGCTCAGGGCGTGTTGAAATGGCCCACAGGCCGGCCGGCGCTGGCCTCTCTGGTCGATGAGTTCTCGCTGCCGCTGCCGGATGCCGCGGTTGACCGCATCCTGCTCGTCCATGCGCTCGAGATCTGCGACGATCCGGCGGCGCTGCTGCGCGAGGTGTGGCGGGTGCTGGCGCCATCGGGCCGCGTCATTGCAGTGATCCCGAACCGGCGCGGGGTGTGGACTCGCACCGAGAACACGCCCTTCGGCCATGGCCGGCCGTATTCGCGCGCACAGATCACCGACCTGCTGCGCCAGACCTGGTTCACGCCGACCGCCTGGGGCGAGGCGCTGTTCATGCCGCCCTATGCCGGCGGCTGGCTGTTGAAGTCGGCGCTGATGTGGGAGAGTGCGGGCGCCGCGCTGTCGCTGCCGTTTGCTGGCGTGCACATCGTGGAAGCGACCAAGCAGGTCTATCGCGTGATCCCGGCGAAGCGCGAACGCGCGCGGCTGATCCCTTCTTTGAAGCCCGTGCTGGTGCCGTCCTCGACGACGGTGACGCGGAGCTGACAGCAAAACGCCCCGCGGGCCGGGGGCGTTTTTTCATGTCGGATAAATCGAAGCGGGCTTTGCGGCCTACTCACCGGGCGCGAGATCGTCGCTCGAGGCGGCCGGCGCTGCCTCGCGGTCGGGGCGCGGGCCATGCGGCCGGCGGCGCCGCCGCGGATAGCGCTCACCGCCACCGCCGCCTTCGAAGCCACCCTGGCCGCCATTGATCTGCGGCTGTGCGCCGGTGATGAAGGAGGGCAGGCGATCGACGCTGCCGGCATCCGCAATCACCGGCTGCGGCTGGTTCTGCGGTTGCGGTTGCGGCTGGGGCTCATATTGCGGCTGCGGACGGTGGTCGCGATCGCGATGCTCGCGCGGCTGCTGCTGGTTGCGCTGATAGGGCTGGCCCTCGCCGCGCTGGTGGTCACGCTGATGGTCGCGGTCGCGCATATAGGGCTGCTGCTGGGGCTGCGGGACGAAGCCGGGCTCCTGGCCGAAGTTCGAAAAACTCTCGCCGTCGTCTTCGCTGTCGTCGCTGCTGACGACGACCTCTTCACCGCTGCGCGGCTGTTGTTGGTTCTGGCGGAATTGCTCCTGGGCGGCCGCGATCAGGCGGAAATAATGCTCGGCGTGCTGGTAGTAGTTCTCGGCCGCAACCGGGTCGCCGGAAGAGCGCGCGTCGCGCGCAAGCTGAAGATATTTTTCGGCGATGTGCGAGGCTGTGCCGCGGATCTTGATGTCGGGTCCGTTGGACTCGTAAACCCGGGTCATCGGGTTCTGGCCGCGCCGGTTATTGTTGTTGTTGTTGTTATTCCGGTTGCGCATCCGCTGCTTGTTCTGACCGTTTCTCATGTCCTGCCTTTAATTCCAGCCCTTGAAAAGTTCGTACGCGTTACTGCTGTTGAGAGTGACCTGAATTGCTGCGACGCAGGCTTCATACGCGCGCAGCGCACGCCTCAAGACCCTGCCGAGTTCCTGTCAATGTCGTGACCTTCGCGTTCAACCAAGACGCGTTCCCCATCGCCAGCGCCCATCGCCGGCGAACCCATTCATTCTGCCTGCCGAAACAAGCCCTGGTTTCTTGCGTAAATCTTCAAGCGCAATATCAGGCTTTCGTTCACTTTGCGGTCGGAAAGCAGCGCAGCTCCACGGGCCATCGCGCTTAACAGGACCTGCGGCTTGGAACCTTCAATCCAGTGCAGCTCTCGCCTTGAGAGCCCGGCTTTCGCCCGTAGGTCTACGGGGCCGGCACCGATGTTTGACCGGAACGTAGTCGTTCCCACGGGATATTCCAAGAGGTTTTTGCTGCCCAATCGGGCTTTTATGGGGGCATTTTTCGGGCCGACACGGCCCTTAAGACGCCCGCCAGGTCAGCCTTGGGCGGCCTGTCCACCTCTAACGCCGCAGCTGCCATCAAGGTTTCAATGCCGCGTGCCTGACCTTGTCCGGCCTCCACCACCAAGGCTCCGCCGGGGGCCAGAAGCTCCGCCGCCTGCGGTATCAGGGCGCGGTAGGCGTCGAAGCCGTCCTTGCCGCCGTCGAGCGCAAGGCGCGGATCGTAGTCGCGGACCTCGACGCTCAAATTCGCGATGTCGCCCGAGGGAATGTAGGGCGGGTTCGACACGATCAGGTCGAAGGGACCCGCGAGCGCGGCTGCGTAGTAGCAGGCGATGAAGGCGGAACGGTCGGCGAGGCCAAGCGCTGTCGCGTTAGCCTTCGCGGTGCCCAGCGCGGTCAGGCTGACATCGGTGCCGACGCCGAACGCATCCGGAATCTCATGCAACAGCGCAAGCAGGATTGCGCCCGAACCCACGCCGATATCGGCGATCCGCGGCGGCCGTCCTGAGACGGGACGTTCGCGAAAGATCTCCAGCGCCAGCTCGACGACGGTCTCGGTGTCGGGCCGTGGCACCAGCGTTGCGTCCGAAAGCTGAAGGGTGAGGCCCCAAAATTCCCTGGTTCCGAGAATGCGCGCGACCGGTTCGCCCACGAGGCGACGCTGCGCGTAGCGTTCGAGCTGCGCGGCCTCGGTGGGCGTGAGTGGCCGGCTCGCCTGCGTGATCAGCCCGGTCAGATCGAGGCCCAGCACGGCTCCGACGAGCAGGCGCGCCTCGATCTCGGCCTCGTCGATGGCGGCCGACCGCAGCCGCGCCGCCAAAATGCGCCGCGTGCTCTCGATACTGCTCCCGGGAACGAAATCTGTCACCGCTGGACCATCCTGCCTCGCCACGTGGATAGGACGATGGCCCTGCTTGCGTCAACGGAAGCGGTCGCGTTTGATCGGCGAAAATGCACGGTAACAGCCATGCCGACCTATGACGATCAGAATGTCTTCGCAAAGATTTTGCGCGGCGAGATTCCCTGCCTCAGGATCTACGAGAACGACCGTGTGCTGGCCTTCCTCGACATCATGCCGCGCTCGCCCGGCCATACCCTGGTGGTCCCCAAGGCGCCTGCGCGCGGCATCCTGGACATCGCCGAGGACGATCTTGCCGAGGTGGCACGTGCTGCCAAGCGGATCGCGATTGCGGCGATGAAGGCGTTCGGCGCCGACGGCATCATCATCCAGCAATTCAGCGAACCCGCGAGCGGGCAGGTGGTCATGCACCTGCACATGCATGTCATGCCGGTCACGGCGGGCGTCGAATTGCTGCCGCCGCAGACGCGACAGGAAGATCCCGCGGTGCTCGCCGATCACGCCAGACGGATGATTGCCGCGCTCGGCGGTTGATCCTGTGAAGCGGATCAGACGCCGAGCCAGCGTTGCAGAAGCTGCGGCTGGGCCTTCAGCTCCTGGGCTGGGCCCTCGTGCACGATGTGACCGTTGTTGATGATGTAGATGCGCTTGGCGAGCGCGAGCGTTGCCGCCAGGTTCTGCTCGACCAGCACGATGGTCTGGCCGGCGGCGGCGAGATCGCCGCATGCCCTGACGAGATCGCGGACGATCACGGGGGCAAGCCCCTCGAACGGCTCGTCCAGCAGGATGATCTTGGGATCGCGCACCAGCGCGCGCGCGATTGCCAGCATCTGCTGCTCGCCGCCGGAAAGCTCGTTGCCGCGATTGCCGCGCCGTTCCTTCAGCCGCGGAAACATCTCGTAGATGCGATCGAGCGGCCAGCGCTTCTCCGCGGTGAAGCCGGCAATGACGATGTTCTCCTCGACGGTGAGGCTGCCGAAGATGCGGCGTTCCTCGTGGACCAGCTGCATGCCGGCCCGCGCGATCCTGTGGCTGCGGCGCCCGGCGATGTCGGTGCCGTCGAAGATCACGGTGCCGCTGCGCGGCCTCACCACGCCCATCAGGCTCTTCAACGTCGTGCTCTTGCCGGCACCGTTGCGGCCGAGCAGCGCGACGACCTCGTGCCGCTCGACGCGCATGGCGACGTCGAACAGGATGTGCGAATCCCCGTAATAGCTGTTCAGGCCGTTGACCTCGATCAGGCTCATGCGGCGATCTCTCCATGCACGCCGCCGAGATAGGCTTCCTGCACGGCGGCGTTGGTCCTGATTTCCTCCGGCGTGCCCTCGAGCAGCACGCGGCCCTCCTGGAGCACGGTGACGCGCTCGACCAGCTCGAACAGCGAATCCATGTCGTGGTCGATGATGATCATGGTGCGGTCGCGCGCGATGGCCTTGAGCAGGCGCACGGTTTCAATCCTCTCACGCGGGCTCATGCCCGCGAGCGGCTCGTCGAGCAGCAGCAGCCGGGGCGAGGTGGCGAGTGCGAGCCCGATCTCCAGCCGGCGCTTCTCGCCATAGGCGAGCTCGGCAACCGGCGTGTCGGCCCGCGCGGCCAGATTGACGAGATGAAGCGTATGCTCGACCTGCCGCGACAGGCCCTTCACGGTGGAGAGCTTGCGGAACAGATCGAGGCGGAACTTGCCGCGCAATTTTGCGAGCGCCGCGATGGTCAGGTTCTGCCGCACGGTCAGGCCGGCGAAAAGCTGGTTGACCTGGTAGCTCTTGGTCAGGCCGAGCTGGCAGACATCGGTGATGCGCTGTCCCGTGATATCGCGGCCCTCGAACACGATGCGGCCCGAGGTCGGCGCGATCTCGCAGGTCAGCATCTTGAAGAAGGTCGACTTGCCGGCGCCGTTGGGGCCGATGATGCCGCGCAGCTCGCCATGATTGACGCTGAAGTCGATGTCGCTGTTGGCGACGAGGCCGCCATAGCGCTTGGTCAGGCCGGTGGCTTGAAGGATTGGACCCGGACGGTGGTCGCGTTTGGTCCCCGCCGGCGCAGGAACGACAGGCGTTCGTTCCGCTATTTCGGCCTCCGCGGCGTGCTGGCCTGCTACGGCTGGCGCTTCCTCGGCCGGAGCCGCGGCCCGCTTGCCCGTGACGAAGCCGAAGAGGTTGATGAGTCCGCCGACGATGCCGCCGCGCAGGAAGCAGACCAAAGCCACGAAGACGACGCCGAGCACGAGCTTCCAGGCGGCCCCTAACCCCATCGCGGCCTGCAGGAAATCCTGGAGGAACAGCCAGACGGCAGCGCCGACTAGCGGGCCGAACAGCGTGCCGCGGCCGCCGATCGCGGTCTGCATCACGAGCTGGCCGGAGGTGTCGAACGTGAAGGCGTCCGGCGGCATGAAGGCTTGCAGCACGCCGAGCAGTCCGCCGGCAAAGCCGGCATAGGCGGCGGCGATCACGAAGGCGGTGAGCTTGTAGCCGTGGATGTTGTGGCCGACCGCGGTTGCGCGCAGCGGATTGTCGCGGATCGCGCTGAAGATCGCGCCGACCGGCGAGCGCACGATCCTGAGCGCGATTACGATGCCGATGAAGTAGCAGAGCGCGATGAACTGGTAGAGCGACCAGCCATCGGTGAAGTGAAGCGTAATGAAGCCGAGATCGAAGCTCGGCGTCGGCACGCCCGGCAGGCCGTTCTCGCCGCCGGTGAAGTCGGCCAGCGGATTGAACTCGACGAAGAAGAACACCTCCGCGATCGCCACCGTGATCATGGCGAAGTAGATGCCGGTACGGCGCAACGCGATCAATCCGACCAGGTAGCCGGTCGCAGCCGCGGCGATCATGCCGATGATCAGCGCGCCCAGCACGTTGCCGAAGCCGGCGCGGGTCAGAAGCCAGGCGGCGACGAAGCCGCCGGTGCCGTAGAAGGCAGACTGGCCGAACGACAACAGCCCGGTGAAGCCGAACAGGATGTCGAAGCCGAGGCCGAACAGGCCCCAGACCAGGATCCGGTTCACGGTGTTCGGCGCAAAGCCAAGATGGGGCAGCAGGACAGGTGCGACGATCAGGCCGGCCGCCGTCAGGATCTCGATCAGATAGGGAAGCTGCCTGGACTTCGCTTGCTTGGGCATCGGACCACTCATTCGCGCCCCTGCACGCCGAGCAGGCCATGCGGTCGCACCACAAGCACGAGCGTCATCGCAGCAAACAGCATCACATAGGCATAGCCGGGGTTGAACATGGAGGTGACGCTGATGATCTCGCCGGCGATCAGGCCGCCCAGAATGGCGCCCGGGAACGAGCCGACGCCGCCGATCACCACCACCACGAAGGTCTCGACCAAAATGTCGTCGCCGACGCCCGGTGTCAGCGACACCACCGGCGCGTTGATGATGCCGGCAAATCCAGCGGCCATCGCGCCGATGCCGAACACGACCATGAAGACGCGGTAGACGTCGATGCCGAGCGAATCCACCATCACGGAGTCCTCGATGCCGGCGCGCACGATCATGCCGAGTCGGGTCCGGTAGAGTACGAGGAACAGCGCGCCGAGCGCGACCGCGACGATGCCGACCACCGCGAGGCGATAGGTCGGATAGAACATGAAGCCGAGATTGGTGATGCCCTGGAACAACGGCGGGGGCGGGACGATCTGCGACTGGCTTGAGAAGATCAGCCGAACGATCTCGACGAAGCAGATGCCGAGACCGAAGGTGACGAGAAGCTGGTCGTCATGCGGACGCTGGTAGAAGTGGCGGATGATCACCCGCTCCATCGCGATGCCGAGGAGCATTACGAACAGCGAGCCCGCGATGACGGCGATGATGAACGAGTGGGTGTACTGAAAGGCGACGAAGCCGGCGTAGCCGCCGATCATGAACATCGCGCCATGCGCGAGGTTCAATACGCCGAGCGTGCCGTAGATGATGGTCAGGCCCGAACTGATCAGCGCGAGCAGCGCGCCGAGCGCGAGCCCGTTGAAGAGCTGGGAGATGAGATTGGGCCAACTGATCATGAGTGCGTCTTGATTCCGAGCCGCGCGAACCGACGCGCCGATCCGCAAAAGGCTGACGCCGCAGGCGTGGCAACTGCCCGCGGCGTCACAGGGGTCAACCCAGGTTCACGAGTACTCGCCGAGATGGCAGCCGAACGCGTCCGGCTTCTGCATCAGGCCCTCACCGGGGACGATCTCGACGACGTCGTAATAGTCCTCCTTGTTCTTCATGTCCTTTTCCATCTTGCCCTTGACGATGATGACAGGACGGACGCACTGATGGTCTTCCGCGCGATAATGGACGTCGCCGACGAAGGAGGGGATGGTCTCGCCCTTCTCATAGGCCTTGATGACGTCAGGCGGATAGAAGCTGCCGGCTTCCTCACACATGCGCGCCCAGTGCGCGAAGCTGACATAGGCGTTCTCGGCGCCCCACTCCGGCTTGTAGCCGTACTTCGCCGCGAAGGCGTCGTTGAACATCTTGGCGAGCGGGAACTTGTCCTCGATCGTCCACCAATAGTCGGTCGCGGCATAGACGCCCTGCATCAGGCCGCCGGTCTCGCGCGCGATGAACGGCACCTGGTAGGGAATCACGAGCTTCATCCTGTCGAGCACGCCGAACTGCTTGGCCTGCTGGGTCGAGAGAACGGCATCGTGGCCCCAGTTGACGTTGATGAGCACGTCGGCGCCGGAGTTCGCGACGTTGAGCAGATATGAGGAATAGTCGGGCGCGCCGAGTGGCGCGACCTGGTTCGTCGCGGTCGTCCATCCCGCGCTTGCCAGAAAATCCTGCATCGACTTCGTCACGGTGTGTCCGTAGGTGTAGTCGGGCGTGAGGTAAGCGGCCTTCTTGTTCTTGCCAAAGGCTTTGACCATCACCGGGCCGATCGCCGCGGCCGCCGTCTGGCCGAAGAAATCCTGGCGGAAGCCGTAGCGGACGCAATCCTTGCCGGTGGTGTCGTTCGAGCCGGAGATGCCGCACACGAAGAGCACCTTCTCGCGCTGCGCGAGCTTGTTCAAGGCGACTGCGACCGCGCTCGACGTGCCGCCGGTGATCATGATCGCCTTGTTCTCGCTGATGAAGCGCTGCTGCGCCTGCACCGCCTCGTTGGGCTTGGCGGCGGAATCGGCGACACCGAATTTCAGCTCCTTGCCGAGCACGCCCTTGCTGGTCTTGGGCGAGATCTTCTTGATCAGATCATGCCCGCTGTTGATGTGCTCGATCGCGAGCTGATAGCCCTTGAGCTCGTCCTCGCCCTGCACCGCATAGGTGCCGGTGCGCGGCACGGAGATGCCGATGAAGACAGAAGAGCCCGAGGCGCCCGCCGGATAGGTGCCGAGCGCGGGCTTGTCGTCGGCGAGCGCGGGCATCGCCGGCAGCAGCGAGCCGCCGATGATGCCGGCGCTGCCTTGCAGCAGGCGTCGGCGCGAAAGTCTTGAATTCAGGCCGCGGCTGATGGAGCTGTTTGTCATGATCAAGTTCCTCCCGAGCATGTTTGTTTGGGGGACGTGACCATCCATCGGCGCTGCTCCCGGCCTTGCCGGTTGCGCGTCGTGTCACATCCCCGTGTAACTCTTGCCGCAAGCATTGCTTGTGATGTCTCGCTGTCAATTTCGCCTTTGGTCTAGGTGAGAAAATTGTCCCGCAAAAACATATCGTGTTACGATACATATTAGCCTTTATGAGTACGTACTCGATGGTTCGGCAGACGACATGACGCGGCAAACGAGAGTGGCAGGTGTCAGGAAGCGGCGGTCATGGCCGCGGAACTCGCGGCGGGCAGCGGCGGATGGTGACGGCCACCGGACCACGCCGCAGGCTCTCGACGCTTTTCGCGCGCCGGAGGCGCGCAATCGGCCGGACGGCTGGCGCAGCTCGCCGGCCGGTCAGTCGAACCTGGCGCCCGGCCCGATGAAGACGCCGAGCGTGCGCGCCCAGAACGTGCTCAAGGAGCTTGCGGTCGAGCTGACGGGTGAGCAGCCGCCGAAGGGAAGCTGGTCGCCGTCACGCGAGTTGCTGCTCGCGCTGACTGCCGAGCGTCTTGCGACCGCGCGCAATTGCGGCCCGCACACGACACGCGAGATCATCGCCTGGGCGCAGGGCTGCGGCGTCACGATCAAGCCGGCGGTCCGGCCCGGCGGATCACTGCCGGAGATGTGGACGCGGCTGATCGCCAACGCCGCATCCGGCGCACTCACCAGCACCGAGATCGCCGGCGCGTTGCAGCGGTCGATCCGGCGGCGAAGCGTGCGCATCCCGATCGCGTTCCAGATCATCCTGGTGAAGATCCTGCTCTCGAATTTTTCCAACTTCGAATAGGCGGGCGGATAGCTGTGCATCCGCGGTGCCGGCCGGTTGGTCCGGAGCTGGCCGCTTGCTAGCCTTGACCTATCCGCTCCTGTCGGCGGGTGGTGAGATCGAGGCGGACGGCACGGCATGGTTCAACCGAAGAAGACGACAACGCCGGCGCGGCCCGAGAGCGCGGCGATGCGCGAGGCCGACTATCAGGCGCTAGCGCAATTCCGCTACCAGGTGCGAACCTTCCTGGCCTTCAGCGAGGCCGCGGCCCGGCGCGCCGGTCTGGCGCCCCAGCAGCATCAGGCCCTCCTCGCGATCAAGGGGGCTGCCGGACCGCAAGATGCGACCATCGGCGACGTCGCGCGCTTCCTGCTGATCCGGCATCACACTGCGGTCGAGCTGATGAACCGGATGGCGAAGCTGAAGCTGATCACCCGGGTTGCCGATCCGCAGGATGCCAGGAAGGTCCGTCTCAAGCTGACAGCCAAGGGCGAACAGAAGCTGCGGGCGCTCTCAAAAATCCATCTCGAAGAGCTGCGCGCGGCAAGCCCGGCCCTGAGCAAGATCCTGCGATCATTCCGCACGAAGAGGCGTTAGGCCGCAGCACCCTGCGCCGCGAGCTGGGCGGCCTGATGCTCCGTGGTCAGGGCGTCGATCAGCTCGCCGAGCGCTTCGCCCGCGATCACCTGCGGCAGCTTATACAGCGTCAGATTGATGCGGTGGTCGGTGACGCGCCCCTGCGGAAAATTATAGGTGCGGATGCGCTCGCTGCGGTCGCCGGAGCCGACCTTCTCCTTGCGGTCGGCCGAGCGCGCCGCCTCGACACGCTGGCGTTCGGCGTCGTAGATGCGCGAGCGCAGGATGTTCATCGCGGACGCCCTGTTCTTGTGCTGCGAGCGGCTGTCCTGCATCATCACGACGATGCCGGTCGGGATGTGGGTGATGCGGATCGCCGATTCCGTCTTGTTGACGTGCTGGCCGCCGGCTCCTTGTGCGCGCATGGTCTCGATGCGCAGATCCTCGTTCTTGATGTCGACGTCGACATCCTCGACCTCCGGCAGCACCGCGACGGTCGCGGCGGAGGTATGGATGCGGCCTTGCGTCTCGGTGTCGGGCACGCGCTGCACGCGGTGCGCGCCGGATTCGAACTTCAGCTTGGAGAACGCACCGCGGCCCTGCACCTCGGCGATGATCTCCTTGTAGCCGCCGACGGTGCCTTCGCTCGCCGAGATCACCTCGACCTTCCAGCCCTGCAAGCCGGCAAAACGCTCGTACATCCGGAACAGGTCGCCGGCGAACAGCGAGGCCTCGTCGCCGCCGGTGCCGGCGCGGATTTCCAGCACCACGTTGCGGTCGTCCATGGCGTCCTTGGGTAACAGCGCCACGCGGATCTTCTGCACGAGATCCTCGATTCTAGGCGAGAGATCGTCGCGCTCTGCCTCGGCCATGCCGCGCATTTCGGCGTCGGTCGCGGGATCGGCGATCAGCGCCTCGGTATCGGCGAGCTCCTTCACCGCAGACCGATAGGTCTTCACCGCCTCGATCAACGGGCTGATCTCGGCGAGCTCGCGCGTGACCTGCACATAACGCTCGGAGGAGAGCTGGCCGAGCGACTCGGCCTCGAGCGAGGCATGATGTGCAAGGAGGACGTCCAGTTTGGCTTCGGGGAGTGACGACATCGATCAAGTCTCAGATGCAAAAAGGGGCAACGCGGGGCGGGTTTCGGACCGGCCCGCTACAACGACAGCCCTTCGGCCTCGGCAAATTGCGTCAGCTTCTGACGGATCGAGACGGTGCCGGTCGGCGCATCCAGGAGCGGATCGAGCATCGCGGCCGCCTTCTTGGCGTCGAGCTCGAGGACCATCGCCTTCACCGGCCCGAGCGCGGTCGCCGACAGTGACAGGGAGCGATAGCCCATCGCGATCAGCGCCAGCGCGCCGATCGGCTTGGACGCCATCTCGCCGCACAGCGAGACGGACTTCTGCGCGGCTTTGGACTTGCGCACGATCTCGCGCAGCACGCGCAGGATCGGTGCCGACATGGTGTCGAAGCGGTCCGAGACCTTGGCGTTGCCGCGATCGACCGCAAACAGGAACTGGAACAGATCGTTGGAGCCGACCGAGATGAAATCGACCTTCTTCAGGAGCTCGTCGAGCTGGTAGAGCAGCGCCGGCACCTCGACCATGGTGCCGATGTCGATGCGCTCCGGCAGCGTGTGGCCGTGCTGGCGCAGATATGTCAGCTCGCGCTCGACCAGCGCCTTCGCCGAATCGAATTCGGCGACCTCGGAGATCATCGGGAACATCACGCGCAGCGCCCGGCCGCCGCCGGCGCGCAAGAGCGCGCGGATCTGGCCGCGCAGCAGGCCGGGGCGGTCCAGGCCAAGCCGGATCGCGCGCCAGCCGAGCGCGGGATTCTCCTCGATCACCGCCTCCATATAGGGCAGCGCCTTGTCGCCACCGATGTCGAGGGTGCGGAAGGTGACGGGCTTGGTGCCGGCGGCATCGAGCACGGTACGATAGAGCGCGAGCTGGTCGCTGGTGCGCGGCAGGCTCTGGCCGACCATGAATTGCAGCTCGGTCCGGAACAGGCCGATGCCGGCGCTGCCGGTGTCGTCGATATGCGGCAGGTCGATGGCGAGACCCGCGTTGATCATCAGCTCGACCGCCTCGCCGTCCTTGGTGACGCAGGGCCGGTCGCGCAGTGCCAGATACTGCGCCTGGCGCCGCGCGCGGAAGCGCACGCGCTCCGCATAGGCCGCCTCGATCTCCTGCGAGGGTCGTACATAGATCGAGCCCGAGGTGCCGTCGACGATGATGGCGTCGCCGGGATCGGCAATACCCGGCGCGTTCGGCACCTCGCCGACCGCGGGGATGCCGAGCGCACGCGCCACGATCGAGACGTGCGAGTTTGCGGTGCCTTCCTCCAGCACGATGCCGCGCAGCCGCTTGCGGTCGTAGTCGAGCAGCGCCGCCGGTCCCATCGCGCGTGCAATGACGATGGCGTTGTCGGGCAGTTGCTCGCGTGACGGCGCGTGATCCTGGCCGACGAGCTGCCGCATCAGGCGGTAGCCGAGGTCTTCGAGATCGTGCAGGCGGTCGCGCAAATAGGGATCGGTGGAGCGCAGCATGCGCGCGCGGGTGTCGGACTGCACGCGCTCGACGGCAGCTTCCGCGGTGAGGCCGGTCGCCACCGCTTCATGCAGCTTGTGCGACCAGCCCTGGTCGTTGGCGAACATGCGGTAGGCTTCCAGCACGTCGCGGTGCTCGCCGCCCTCGGCGACGTCGCCGCGCTCCAGCATGCGGTCGAGATCGGAGCGCAGCTTGGCGAGCGCGGTGTCGAGCCGCTTGATTTCCTTCGGCAGGTCCTCGGCAATGTAGTCCTTGATGACGACGCGCGGTTCGTGCAGCACGACATGGCCAAGCGCGATACCCTCCGACAGGATCGCACCGACCTTTTGCGCGGAATGGCGCGCGGCCGGTTCGAGGCCGGGCTGGGCGAGCGCGGACAATTCGCCCGAGGCGATCAGCTCCGCCAGCACCATTGCGGTGGTCTGGAGCGCCTCCAACTCCTCCTCGACATAATTGCGCTTGGCGCGGTTCTGCACCACCAGCACGCCGAGCGTGTTGCCGGCGCGCAGAATCGGCACGCCGAGGAAGGAGTGGTAGATTTCTTCGCCGGTCTCGGGACGGAACGAGAAGGCCGGATGACTCTGGGCGTCGCTGAGGTTGAGCGGGGTCGCCTCGCTGGCGACGAGGCCGACCAGGCCCTCATGGGCGCTCAGCACGGTATGGTGCACGGCCTCGCGGTTGAGGCCTTCTGTGGCGTAGAGCTCGAGGGTATTGTCGACGCGCAGCACATAGACCGAGCACACCTCGGCCACCATGTTGGCAGCGATCAGCACCACGATCTTGTCCAGCCGCTCCTGGGCCGAGACCTGCTCCGCCATGGTTTCGCGGAGCCGTCTCAACAAGACGCGGGGACCTCCCGACGCGCTCCGCATGTGCCGTCAATCTCCTCCATCTGCCTGGCCCGGCGGGGTAGCCGGCGGCTGGCCCAAAACTCCAGAGAAACAACAAATTTGCTCTTCCGGCGTCGGCACGAGCCCAAATCTTTTCAGATTTAGCGCCTGTGCCGAATCGGCACCGCCTGAACTGGGGCACAGTCTGCGGCAGCCCACCCTGTTCGCCGTATAGCGAATTGAGGCTTGTTTTGCCAAGCAAAACGCCTGCCAAACGCGAAGGTGTGTACACCTTCGCGTTTGCTGCGGTCGCTAACAGAAAATTCGTCTAAACCTGATCGAGACCGTAGAGCGTGTGCAGGGTTCGCACCGCAAGCTCGGTATAGGCGGTGTCGATCAAAACCGAGAATTTGATCTCGGAGGTTGTGATGGCGCGGATGTTGATATTCCGTGCCGCGAGGGCCGAGAACGCCTGGGCGGCGACGCCGGCATGGCTGCGCATGCCGCTGCCGATCACGGAGATTTTGGCGACGTCGGTGGCGCTGTCGAGCCGCGCATAGCCGATCTTGGCCTTGGCGGCGGCGATCGTGTCCCTGGCGCGGGCGTAGTCGGTCGCCGGCACCGTGAAGGTCAGGTCCGTGGTCTTGCCGTCCTCGGAGACGTTCTGGACGATCATGTCGACGTTGATGTTGGCGTCCGCGAGCGGCCCGAAGATCGAGGCGGCGACACCCGGCTTGTCCTCGATCTGGCGCACCGAGATCTGGGCCTCGTCCTTGGAGAAGGCGATGCCGGTGACGACGTGGTTTTCCATGATCTCCTCCTCGCTGCAGATCAGCGTGCCGGGCGGCTGGTTGGCATGCGGGTCGATGTCCTCGGGCTTGTCGAAGCTCGACCGGACGAAGATCGGCATGTTGTGGACCATGCCGAGTTCCACCGAGCGGACCTGGAGCACCTTGGCGCCCTGGGAGGCAAGTTCCAGCATGTCCTCGAACGCGATCTTGTCGAGCCGGCGCGCTTTCGGCACGATGCGCGGGTCGGTGGTGTAGACGCCATCGACATCCGTGTAGATGTCGCAGCGGTCTGCCTTGACGGCGGCGGCGATCGCGACCGCCGAAGTGTCGGAGCCGCCGCGGCCGAGCGTGGTGATTCGGCCGGTCTCGGGATTGATGCCCTGGAAGCCGGCGATGACCGCGACCTCCTTGCGCTCCTTGAAACGGTTGATGATCTCGTTGCCGTCGATGTCCTCGATGCGGGCCGAGGCATGGGCGTCGCTGGTCTTGATCGGGATCTGCCAGCCCTGCCAGGAGCGGGCCTGGATGCCCAGGCCCTGGAGCACGATGGCCAGCAAGCCCGACGTCACCTGCTCGCCTGAGGCGACCACGGCGTCATATTCACGCGCATCGTGCATGGGCGAAGCTTCGGTACACCAGGCGACCAGCTCGTTGGTCTTGCCGGACATCGCCGAGACCACCACGGCAACCTCGTGGCCGGCGTCGACCTCACGCTTCACATGGTGTGCGACGTTGCGGATACGTTCAATATTGGCGACGGATGTGCCGCCGAATTTCATCACGAGGCGGCTCATGACGACGCGTGCATTCCCTCTTGAGGATCAGTATGGTGGCCCGCGCTGGACGGGGTAGCTACCGACCGCGCGTATACAGAGCGGCGGGGCCGGGGGCAAGCCGGTTCCTGACGGACCCGTCGGGGCGGGGAATGGGTTAATCGAGGTTATGGCGCGTTATATCGACAAGATCCTGCAGCCCGGCGAGAAGGTGCTGTATTCGACCAATGCGCACTGGATCTTCTATTCCCCGGCGATTCTGGCCTGGATCGTGGCCCTGGTCCTGCTTCTGATGTCCCGGCAGACGACCACCGAGGGCCTCGTGCTGCTGTGCCTCACGGCCGGTGGCCTGGTGGCACTAGGCGCCCTCTATTGGACACTGAAGGGCTGGTTCCACCGCTTCACCACCGAAACCGATGTGACCAATTTCAGGGTTGTGCATAAGACCGGGTTCATCACCCGAAAGACCTTTGAAATGAGCCTCGACAAGGTCGAAAGTGTCGATGTCGACCAGACCATTCTGGGTCGCATCTTCAACTACGGCGATGTGACGATCCGCGGCGTGGGCGAGGGGATCGAGAAGATCCAGACCATCGCGTCCCCACTTGCCTTCCGCAATTCGATCACCGTGCGGTAGGACGGCGCGTTTTCATGAGCATGCAGCAGAATAGTTCCGCCACCACGATTGTTAGCCAGTCCTCGACCGTCGACGCCGGCGAGGTCGCCAAGTTCTCAAAGCTCTCCGCCGAGTGGTGGGACCCCAACGGCAAGATGGCCCCGCTGCACAAGATCAATCCGCTGCGGCTCGGCTATATCCGCGACGCCGCCTGCCGCAAGTTCGAGCGCAACGTGCGCAGCCTCAACTGCCTCGGAGGTCTGCGCGTGCTCGACATCGGCTGCGGTGCGGGGCTGCTCTGCGAGCCGCTGTCGCGGCTCGGGGCGCAGGTCATCGGCATCGATCCTTCGGCAAGCAACATCGCGGCTGCAAAGCTGCATGCCGACAAGGGGCATCTGTCGATCGACTATCGCTGCACCACGGTCGAGGAGGTCGATCCGCGCGAGCGCTTCGACATCGTGCTGGCGATGGAGGTGGTGGAGCACGTCACCGACGTCGGCGTCTTCCTGAGCCGCTGCGCCGCCATGCTGAAGCCGAACGGGCTGATGGTGGTCTCGACGCTGAACCGCAACTGGAAGAGCTTTGCGCTCGCCATCGTCGGCGCCGAATACGTGCTGCGCTGGCTGCCGCGCGGCACCCATGAGTGGAACAAGTTCGTCACCCCCGACGAACTCGCCAAATATCTGCTCGACAACCGCCTCGTCATCACCGAGCAGACCGGCGTCGTCTACTCGCCCTTCGCCGACAGATGGAGCCTCTCGTCCGACATGGACGTGAACTACATGGTCGTGGCGGAAGGGATGGTGTGAGCGGGCATGCTGGCTTTGAGGGTCTCGCTGCAACAGCACTAAAGGTGTCGTCCTGGCGAAGGCCAGGACCCATAACCCCAGGGAGAGGTTGTGGCGCGCTGGTAACCACGAGTCTTCGCCAAACTACTCCCTGGGGTAATGGGTCCTGGATCTGCGCTTCGCTTGTCCAGGACGACGACGAAGTTTGTAGCAGGAGCATCGCTCCTATGACGTGAGCCCAATTGACCTCTTGAGTCGGTCTCGGCAGTTTGGGCTACGATTACTGCATTCCCAGCCATTCCCCCGCCCATGTTCACCATCACCAGCCTTTGGATTCCCTTCACCGTCATTGCCGCACTCGGGCAGGTGGCGCGCAACGCGATGCAGCGGTCGCTGACGAAGCCGCTGGGCACCTGGGGCGCGACCAACATCCGCTTCCTGTTCGGCTTTCCGTTCTCGGTGCTTTTCCTGGCCGTCGTGCTGGTCGTCTCGGGCGATCATCTGAGCGCGCCGCCGACCGTGTTCTGGCCGTGGCTGCTGTTAGGGGCGCTCAGCCAGATCGTCGCCACCGGATTGATGCTGCTCGCCATGAACGATCGGTCGTTCGTGGTGACGACGGCTTACCTGAAGACCGAAGCGATCCAGACCGCGATCTTCGGCTTCGTCTTCCTCGGTGATCACCTGACCTGGCTCAAGGTGCTGGCAATCGTGATCGCGACCGTCGGCGTCGTCATCACCGCGCTGCGTCCCGGCGGCGAGAAGAGTTTTGCCGAATTGAAGCCGACCATCATCGGCCTCGTTGCCGCGGCGGCGTTCGCGCTGTCAGCCGTCGGCTTCCGCGGCGCGATCATCGCGGTGCCCGGCGTCTCCTTCGTGACGGCGTCCTCGTTCACGCTGGTGCTGGGCCTGTTCGTGCAGACGCTGATCCTGACGGTCTACCTGCTCTGGCGCGCACCCAAGATCCTGCGTGCCATCCTCGGCCTCTGGAAGCCGTCGCTGCTCGCCGGTTTCATGGGCGCCTTCGCCTCGCAATTCTGGTTCCTGTCCTTCGCGCTGACCGCCGCGGCCAATGTCCGCACGCTCGCACTGATCGAGGTGCTGTTCGCGCAGGGCGTAGCCTACTACTCGTTTAAGCAGCCGGTTTCGCCGCGCGAA
>NZ_JBBIAM010000269.1:0-3039 GCF_054185185.1 Bradyrhizobium sp. UFLA05-153 | reverse complement strand
TGGATAGAGAGCAGCGTGTGAGGAAGTTTACCCTTGACAAGGAAAGCCCCATACAAGGTGAAGAACCGCAGCCATCCTGCGATGGAGCGTGAGCTCTAGCGGTGTCCTGACTCCAGGCGCACGCGTGGTGAGCCATCCCCTCGAAACGTCAGAAAGTTACCGAGTCTGTTGCTCCGCAATGATCGCAGGTCAAGCGTTCCTCGCCGAGCATGTAGCGCGCTCGCGTCGCGGAAGAGGCGCTTTTTGCAAGACGGGAAAATCAACAAAAAATTTGCGCATGCGCCTGCGCGTCAACAAGCCACCCAGCACGTTCGTGCGTCCCCCCGTGAATCAGGCTCTCGCGAAGGTGGAGCTTAGCGAACCTTCGAATGTTCGGTTGCGGACATAGGAACCGCAAGCATCTAGGACGGGCGACGAGCCTGAACCACGAGCCTTCACTCAACTTTAACGTAATCGGCACAGGCTCTCATATTGGGACGGGGCCGCTTGGGGACGCTTTTGCGGCCTTGTGCTTGGGGAAAAGGCGCCACTACTTGCCCAGCCCCCAGTGGCGCCTTTCCTCAATTTATTGCACTCCGCGAGTGAAGCTCTTCACAGAGGCTTGGCATACCGCTTGCTCGGCTTTGGTTGCTGGGGATTAGCGGGCCCAGCTTGAGACAGCGCAGCCGGGGAAAGTTTCATTTCGAGCCGGCGGCGTAAGTTTTTGGAGAATATGGATATGGAAAACGGACTGATTGTTCGGGCCTATGGAAGGCAACTGGACCGGTTGCGCGGTGAAGCCTCCCGCATCGCGCGGGGAAGCAAGATCGACTGGTGGATCGAGCGCGGCGATGCTGGGACGCGGTTTTGCTTTGAGCCAGCTGAAGCGAAAAATGCGTTTGCCTCAATCTGCGAAAACTTCGCAGTTGCTTGCAGGGAAACCTAACGAACGGAGAAGCGGACCGCCAACGTGACCCGGCGGGCCTCGCTCTGGGCGCGCCGCAGTTCGACGTCGCCGCCTGATGGCTCGCACTAGTCGACGCGCCGTCAGCCAATCCGCAGACTTTCCGCGGACATTTTGCCCGAGCGCCCTGCCCTCAATTCGTAGCTGATCCGCGCGCCCTCGGCCAAGCCCGTATAGCCGGCTTTCTCGACGGCACTGATGTGCACGAAGACGTCCGAGCCGCCGTCATCAGGTTGAATGACTCCATAGCCTTTGGTCGCGTTGAACCACTTCACTTTGCCCATTGCCAACGTCGCATTCTCCGAATCAACAAAGTATCTGCCAATGCAGAGGGTAGAGTAACCATGAAAGTTTGACTGTTCGATTCCTGACACAGCAGCGGCTGGGGAAAACAGCCGCTATGTCAGCAGCCCTGCATTTTCCGAATCAACGAAGCGATTCCTTCATTCAAGGAGGCAGATCAGGTCGGATGCATAATGCAATTCACCCGCATCATTAGTCCCGTAAAGGACCTGGAAGTCTGGAGCGCAAGCAGCCGCGGCTTTTCGTTCGTGATCAGCTTCGAAAGCCATTCCGGTCCCGGCCTTCACGGCAAGCCCGGCTTTTTGGCCTCGTGGCGACCGTTCTATCCGAACAGACCAGCCATCAAGGTAATCGGCTCGCCCTTCGAAACGTTTTCTGAAGCTGAGAAAGCTTGTGAGTCCTTCCTGGCGCACTTGATCAAATGAGCGGCCGGGATAGCCCTTTTGCGCGAGCCAGGCAGCAGGTCTGAAGGCCAACCGAGGCCCAAGGCGATGCAACGCCCGCCGAGTCCCGCGTCAAGTGTTGAAACGGAGCTTCTGGGCTACTCCGAGAGCGCGCCTCGCTTTGCCGCTCTTTGTCGGTACGATGGATTTGCGCGCGGCGGTGCGCATAGGGAGGGACGGCTCTGGTGTGTCTCCAGCCTCGCGCGCCGGAGCCGTTCTCGTTTGCAGGATCGGACAGGCCATCGAGCGCGAGGAATAGCCGTGAAATCCGGTGTGAAACGATCTCGCTGTACGGCAATCTCGTAGATGCGTGACCTTGAAGAAAGCGACCGCGAAGCCTGGGCTCGCATGGCCGCACACCATATCGTTGACGGCGCCTTAGCCGCGAGCGAGCGAATGCCCGGACCGCATCCGGCACCGGACCAAGTCGCGCTCCTGCGTGAGATCGCGCGGCGTGCCTTGTGGCATTTGCCCAACTCGGGCGACGAGGCGCGGCAGTTGGTTCGCTACATTGATATCGAAAATCTGCGCCAACCGAATCCGCGCGACGACGCAGCGCCGGAAGGTTGAAAGCAAAAGCGCGGGACCGAAGCCCCGCGCCCTGACCAGTGTGACCTTCGTCACCACGCGGACGAACTGTGCGGTCTAAACCTCCGACATCAGATTGAACGGGGAGCGATCCCCTCATGAAGTAGGGACAATGAACATGGCGAAGATTGCGCGAACCGAAACCCTCGAACTGTCGATCGGGGAGCTCGACCAGATCGCCGGCGGAATGTCCGTACCGACAAATGAAGCGCAGATCATTGCGGGGATCAGGGCTAAAAACTTTGCCCCCGGCAGCATCTTTACCGGGAATAGTTCCTTCGGCGACACAATAGACAACAACAACAACCTTCCATGAGAAACAAGGAGGCCGCCAACTGAGGCGGCCTCAATAACGCTCTGGACCTAAATCGGACGGTTGCTCGGTCAGCCGATAGGCGACTTCGCTAGAGCCATTGCGGCACGATCTTGATTTTCGCGTGTGGCATTCTGCGGCGTCGACTGCGCGAGGCATTTGCTACGACTGGCACAAACTACATAGCTGTCCGACCCCGATGTGTGCCACGGTATCACAATGGGGAAGGATCGGTTATTTCAGTTGATGGTAATTGCTGCTGGTATGGCCTCGGTGGTGGCCTTTGCCGCGTTGTTGCTGACTCTTTGATCTAGCTCAAACCGCTCATTCTCTTCGGCGCGCCCACTTCGAGGATGAGGCGGCAATGGTCACTGCGCGTTCCAGCCGATCGTGATCACCGATTCCAGGCCATCGTGATCACCCATTCCAGAGCATCGTGATCACCATTT
>NZ_JBBIAM010000268.1:0-3144 GCF_054185185.1 Bradyrhizobium sp. UFLA05-153 | reverse complement strand
CGACAAGATCGGCCAGCTCAATCCGCTCAAGCGCCCCGGCCAGCCGCACGAGCTCGCGGCAATGGGATTGTTCCTGGCGAGCGACGAGGCGTCGTACGTCAACGGCCAGGCCTTTCCGGTCGACGGCGGCCTCACCGCGTCGATGCCGTACACGGGCAAGCCGGTTTGACGCTCGCGTGCCCCGGATGCAGCGCAGCGCGCCAGCGATGCGCTGCTGAGCCGCGGCCCATGCTTCCCGACGACGCGACCGGAGTAGGTCCCGGCTCCGCGGCGCAGCGTTACACGCTGCACCGCGTCCGGGACACGATACTTTACGTGTGGCACCTCACCGTTCCCAGCATCATCAGGACAAAATCCCAAAGCTGATCTGCCCAACGGCACCAGCGATTCTTTTTTCCTCGAAAACAACCCCATGCAAAGTAGGATCGCGCCGTGTGCTACGGGCAGGTGATTTGCCCGACGGGCACCGCCGTTGGTATGGTTCGTGCACGCGGCTGAGCCGCCCACCTCTCCTTTTCCCAAGAACCAGACAATGCCAGGCCAAAGACCCGACCGTATTCGCAAACTGCTCGCCGACCTCGTCGCCTTCGACACCGTGAGCGACCGCTCGAACCTGCCTCTGATCGCCTATATCGAGAGCTATCTTGCCTCCTTCGGCGTCAGCGGACAGCGGATCGTGGATGTGACCGGGCAGAAGGCCTCGCTCTGGGTCACCATTGGCCCTGAGGACCGCGCCGGCCTCGTGCTGTCGGGTCATACCGACGTCGTGCCCGTCGTAGGCCAGACATGGACCCACGATCCGTTCAAGCTGATCGAGCGCGACGGCCGCCTCTACGGACGTGGCACCACCGACATGAAAGGCTTCGTCGCCGTGTGCCTTGCCATGGTGCCCGAGATGGTTGAGGCGAAGCTGACCACGCCGATCCATCTTGCGATCTCCTATGACGAGGAGATCGGCTGCATCGGCGTGCGACCGATGCTGCGCGAGGTTGCCAAGAAGCCGCTGCGGCCACTAGGCTGCTTCGTCGGCGAGCCCACCGAGATGAAAATCATCATCGGTCACAAGGGCAAGCACGGCGTACGCGCGACCTTCAAGGGTCTCGCCCGCCACTCCTCGATTGCCCCCGATGGCGTCAACGCCATCGAATATGCGGCCCAGCTGATCACCGAGATTCGCCGCCGAGCCGTCCAGCTTGCCGCAAAGGCGGAGCAGAACAGCCTCTACGACGTCCCGCACGCAACGCTGCTGACGAGCATCGTGCATGGCGGTGCCGCGCTCAACATCGTGCCGGATACCTGCACCGTCGAGTTCGAATGCCGCGGGCTCGGCATCACCGAGTCACGAGAGGTGACGGATGCGATCATCGCCTGGGCCAAGGCCGAGATCGAGCCGGCGATGAAGAAACGCCACCCGGAATGCGGCATCGATTTCGAGGAGATCCTCGACTATCCCGCCCTCGACATGCAGGCGGACGATGCCATCGTCACGCTCGCCAAGAAGCTCGCCGGCCGCAACGACCACGCCAAGGTCGCCTTCGGCACCGAGGCGAGCCTGTTCGTCAGCATCGCCGACATCCCATCGGTGGTGGTCGGCCCAGGCTCGATCGCCCAGGCGCACACGCCGGACGAGTTCGTCGAGATGGCGGAGCTGGAGAAGTGCGCGGGGTTCGTCGAGCGGCTGATCGCGCATTGCGCCAGAAGTTAACCGTACGCCATGAGCTGGAATCAATCCGAAGTCATCGAAGCACGCCGATCAATCCTCGAAACTGCCCGACGGGTGCTATCAGGCCGGACTTCTTCTATCGAGGGAGCGCGGATCATCGCTAGCCGCCGCTTCAAGGCAAGGCTCGAAGATGATCCTGACATTCTGCCCTTCGTCGGAATCGATTCCGAGACCGAAGCGCTTCCGTTTGGCAGCGATCGAATCCATTGGCAAGCGCAAGCGCTGTCTGAACTTAAGTCGAAGATCGACGAGGCTGAAGCTTGGGCCCGCAACTTTGCGGCGAGCCATTGTCAAAAACTCCTGGCGCGCGAGATCACCCTTCTTAGCTGTCCTGATTAGACCCCATACCCCGCATGAGCGAACGACATGCGAGACTAGCTCCCAGGATGTCGCTGCTCTCATCCGGGCTTTAGCACTATGTCCGCGGAACGGATATCGTGTCCCGGATGCGGTGCGGCACGAAGTGACGCGCCGCAGAGCCGGGACCCAGAAGGATTGGCGGCGCCGTCCGAATATGCAATCTTAGGTCGCATGTCTTGAGCATCGGCTGCATGGAAATGCCCTTCTTCGTTTACATCCTCGCAAGCAAGCGAAACGGCACCCTCTATGTCGGAGTTACGAACGATCTCGTTCGCCGAATGACCGAGCACAAAGCCAAGCTCGTACCTGGCTTCACACGGCAGCATGACGTGACTTTGCTGGTTTACTTCGAGTCCTTTGCTTCAGTGCTCGAAGCGCGGTCGCGCGAACATTCGCTGAAGCGTTGGCGGCGCGCCTGGAAGCTCAAATTAGTCGAGCAACTCAATCCGGATTGGCGCGATCTCACGGATGAGCTGAATTTCCTGGTGACGTGACTGGGTCCCGGCTCTGCGGAGCAGCACTTCGTGCTGCACCGCGTCCGGGACACGCGAGTTCGCACCAAGAAGAAAGGCACGGCTTCTTCGTCCGCGCCTTCCCATTCCCTACACCGCACCCGCCTTCTGCGCGTATTCCCATGATGCCTTCGACAGCGGCACGGTGCGCTTGGCGGATTCGAGCGCTCTTGCATTCGCGGCAGTGCCGTCACGGATCCGGCCTGCGATTCCTTGCGTGATGCCGGCGAGACGGAAGAGATTGTAGGAGAAGTACCAGTTGAGATCGGGCACGCTCATCCCGGTCGCATTGCAATAGATCTGCGCCGCCTCTTCGAGGCTCGGAATGTTGAGCGCCTTGATGTCGGCGCCTTCCAGGCCCGGCATGATCCACTGCATCAACAGATAAGTGAAGTCGGCCATGGGATCGCCGAGCGTCGACAGCTCCCAATCCAGCACGGCCTGCACGCGCGGTTCCGTCGCGTGGAAAATCATGTTGTCGAGCCGGTAGTCCCCGTGAACAATCGAGACGCGCGCCTGCTCCGGCACGGTGCGCGGCAGCCATTCGGC
>NZ_JBBIAM010000267.1:0-3707 GCF_054185185.1 Bradyrhizobium sp. UFLA05-153 | reverse complement strand
TATCAGTAAGGATATCCATACCGACAGTCAGCTACAGACCGGACAACCCCACAAGACGGCCGTCCTCGGATGAGTACTTTCCCGAGCACCGCCTTGGCGAAGGACGTGCCGCGCACGGTGCGGGATTTGAAGGATCAAATCGGCGGGTTGCAGCGTCTTCCAGATCATGTCGATTTCCGGCCATAAGGACGCCGCCGAGGTGCAGGCTTACGTCGACGCGGCCAATCGAAAAAAGATGGCGGCGCAGGCAACGGCGCTACTCGATGGCGCTAAACCGTGAACGAATGACTGCAAACCCCAACGATGCGGGTTGGCAATTCCGAGAAAAAATCCAAGAGATACAGCGCGTGAATTTGGAAATGGCGCTCCCTAGGGGAGACGAAGAGCAACTCAGGAAGACAATGAAAAACAAGCACAAATCGGTTTGACTGCCAACCGATTGCTACCACGTGGGACTACCACCTACAAGCCACTGCTGGGGGATCATCTGCCGTGAGGCAAAGCTAAATTGCGTCCACGCCAGTTGCATCTCACTTCAATAAGAAATCAAGGAAGCGCACGTTCTGCTGCACGAAGACGGGACGCAAATGCGTGCGGTCAGAGAATTTAGGCTCGCCCGTTTCGAAGAAGGGCGAACAGTTTTCGCCAGCATCGCAGATATCGGGAAGGGGATTGAGCAGCGCCGCCCCAGTGCGCTCACCAACCGCGCGCAGTTTAGTGTCGGCTGTAGCAAGAACGGCCCGCAGTTCGGCGATTGGTACGGTCTTCTCAACGTCCGGGGCAATTCGAAATCCGGTCAGGCTCCGCGCAACCATCTCGCTCGGATCGAAGCGGCGGTGACCAGCCATCCCTAGCACCAAATAGACCTTCGCTCCCTCGCCCTGTAGCGAGCGTACATAGTCTTCAAGATTGGCGTAGAAGGCATCCGCGCCCTCCCTTGTGTTTAGGGCCAAACGCCTACCCTCTCGTTCGATCTGCATCCCTTCGGCGCTGTAGCCTGACCAAGCAGCACCCAGCACCACCGATTGCACCTTCTCCCGCCGTACCAAGTCTATCAGTTTGCGGGGCAAATTGCCGCAACTCGCGAATTTGTCCTGCTGGATCACCTCCGGCACCGGAGGACAGCGGGGACCTGTCACGAAATAGGTGTTGGCAGCCAGTTGCCCTTCGTCGGCCAATAGCTGCACTCGGGGCCCGTAGTGAAACAACAGGCTATCGCCGCTTAACGCCACTTTGCGCTCGCCGTGGCCCAGATGGGCCACCAACGTCCAGTCGTGGTCTGACACCTCCATGTCCTTGGTTGGCTTGAAGTCCGCATCGAGTTTTGCATCACCGATCTTCCTCACGTCGATGCCGGGAAGCGGCGGGAAACGTTCGGGGAAACCACCATTGGTCCAAACGGCCAGCCCGCAGGCACCAAGCGCCGCCACGGAAGCAGCGACGATCAGGGTGTGACGGTGGCGGTGCGCCCCAAAGCGGACTGGATACTCGATGAAACGATAGGTGGCCCAAGCCAGCAGGAGACTTGCAGCTACAAGCCCCAAGGCCATCAGGGGCGTCGGTGGCTTACCTAGACGAATGACATAAGCATATGAGATCAGTGGCCAGTGCCAGATATAAAGCGGATAGCTTATTAGGCCGACGAAGACGACGGCACGGTTGGAGAAGACTATACGGTTCGTCGTGGCGTCGCGCCCGGCTAAGATTACCGCAACAGCTCCCGCCACCGGCAGCAGAGCGAGCCAGCCCGGAAAACGTAACTCTGGCGTGAACAACGCTGCCGATGTCAGCAGGACAGCTAAGCCAGCAAAGGAAATCCAGGACCGGACGTTGGATGTGAGGATAATCGGACGCCACCAAGCCAGACCTGCCCCGGCTAGCAGCTCCCAGAAACGTGAGACCGGTAGGTAGAAGTCATCGGAGATGTTGGTGATGGACAGGGCGACGTTGACTGCGAAAGAGGCCAGGAACAGCACGGCCAGCAGTCGGCCGACCTTCGCCTTAATCTGGAAGGTCACCCATAGCAACACCGGCCAGACTATGTAGAACTGCTCTTCGATGCCCAAGGACCATAGATGCAAAAGAGGCTTTAGACTGGCGGCGGTGTCGAAATAGCCGCTCTCGCTCCATAGCGCTATGTTGGAGAGGAAGCCTGCGCCGAAGAACACATGCTTGCCCAGCGTCGCCAGTTCGATCGGCGTCAGGGAAACGAAGCCATAAGCCAATACGGCGAACAAGCAAACAGCGAGTGCCGGGAAGATGCGCCGGATGCGCCGCCCATAGAAGGCGGCGAACGAGAAGCTGTGCTCGTCCAATTCAGTGAAAAGTATTGACGAGATCAGAAAGCCTGAAATGACGAAGAAGACGTCTACACCCACATAGCCACCGCGGACTACGTTCGGAAAGGCGTGATAGAGGACCACTGAAAGTACGGCAAAGGCCCGCAGCCCATCGATATCCGGGCGGTAGTCGTCGGTGGTGTGTTGCCTAAGATCGACCCTCACGGCCAACACCTGTCAGGAAGCGATCTTGAACACAGCGGGCTGGTGTGGCGTCACCATGGCGCATCCTGAGTTCCCCAACGGGCTCAAGGAGATTTTGTGAGCCAAGGTGGACGCGGCGCCCCAAGCTGAAGGCCGCCGCCGCGGGCCTAAGGAAGCCCGTGGGTATCTAACCCCTTGGGGTTGACATCGCGGAACCTGCCATTTGTTGGCCGAGCCACACCGCCGGCACGCTATTGTTCGTCCCAATCAGGGCAGGATCTACGCGCCACCTTGGCCGCCGGTCCACTACCGGGCCTCGCGGTGTACTATGCTGCGGCGCTACGCCTAATCGGTCTCGACCACGGGGTCCTGATCGGCATCGCGGCCGGATTGATCAGCTTCATCCCGTATCTCGGATCGCTCTCCGGCCTGATTGTCTCCACGTGCATCGCGATCGCGCAATTCTCGCCGAACTGGAGACCGATCTGGCTTGTGCCGGCGGTCTTCGTCGTCGGACAATCGCTGGCCGACTACGTTCTGGCGCCGCATCTGGTGGGTCGACGCGTGCATCTGAACCCGGTCTGGGTGATGTTCGCGCTTTTCGCCTTCGGTTACTTGTTCGGCTTTGTCGGCCTGTTGATCGCGGTGCCGCTCGCTTCTGCCATCGGCGTGCTGGCCCGTTTTGCCCTGAGAACCTACTATGCGAGTTCGCTTTACGCGTCGACCGCGACAAAGCCGCCCCTCGAATCCTGATGCTTGGTTCTACGACTTCGGCCATTGCAAGGCTGTCGGATTGACATGCCTCGATATGAAAAAGGCCAAGACATTGTTCGGGTGGCATCATGGCGCACAGCCTTGCCATGGAATGTCGCTTGGCTCAGAGCTGCCGAAATTGGGTGGTGCAGCGGGTCGGTAGCCATGAGGGGTACAGCGCCGGTGGCGCCAATCAATTCGGGAGGGCAGCCGCGGACCTCGGATGTGCAGCGGCTGGCGCCCCGCTGACTGACCGCTTCGAAATCGGTATACTGGCAGGAGGCGGGAACCGCACCAGGTTGATCGGTCGTGCAGCAAGATGCAGTCCGCAAGTACTACGCTTTCGGGGAGGAGCAGACGTCGAACGGTAGCCGAAACCCGCAGAGCCGGTCGAGAATGACCCTGGCTGTGTGAAAACATAGTGCCGCTGTTATGATTCTCCCGTGATTCTGAGGGAGAATTGATGAGGCG
>NZ_JBBIAM010000266.1:0-3777 GCF_054185185.1 Bradyrhizobium sp. UFLA05-153 | reverse complement strand
CGAGATCTACACGCGTAAGATCGTCGGCAGCGTCAGATGTGTATAAGAGACAGGGTTAATCACGGGTGGAGCGATCAGGACCGTCAGCAACGTCGCCAGCACGGCAAGCTTGATCAGCAATCTGAGCACTTCTGCCTCCTGATCTTTAAGGCAAGCAAATCCTGCCGGACTTCCTAACTCCGACGGTGTGATAGATTTCCAGACTGAAAATCGGCGCAGCGCGCTGGCAAAGTGGAATTGGCTGCGTGGTATGGTGTGAGATGGATCCAGCCACGCCGTTGCAGCATCGCGCGGAAGCGGAGTGCCATGTTGAGGCTGAGTGCCATGTTGGGGAAGGGGAGCGGGATCTTGCCAGATAGCAGACAAGAAGAGCTGCTCGCTGAGTTGCATCGGAATGGGCACGACCCAAAGCGGCCAGCGAAGTTCTGATGACCATGCGACGGTCGCAGGCTCTTCATATCGATCATCGTCGTTGGACTGACGGGCATGGCCGTCCTGGTGAGGCAAGCGAGATCACAACAGAAATGGAACCGTGCTTACATCCGGTAGCGGGACCGTCTCAGGCTACAATTGGAGGTCGAAGCTGGCCTACTTCCGCACTACGAAGAAGTTCCCGCTATAACTTTGGATAAGTTTGCTCCTCAGCTGCGACGGGCCAATGCAGGACGGGCCTGCAAGCTTGACGCCTTTCCAATCCAAGAGCCGTGGCGGAGGAAGGTCCGCTTAGGAACATTCCTTGTGCCTCTTCATTAGCGCCGCGGAGCATTTGAGGAGGATGGGCTTATGGACGGACTGATCTATCTGATCGGCTTGATCGTCGTGATCATGGCGATCCTGTCGTTCTTCGGCCTGCGCTGAGAGGGCCGCGATGACGATCGAGGCTCTCGTGCAGGAAGAGGTCATGGAAGGTGGCGTGCCCGCCGCTGAGGGGAGCTGGGCCATCCAGTGGAGTTCGGTGCTGGCGGGGGCGTTCGCTGCCGGCGCACTGTCGTTCATCCTGGTCAGCTTTGGCGTCGCCATCGGTCTCGGCGTCAGCTCGACGTCGCCGACATGGCGCGATGCGTCTTCGGCGCTGGCGCTGCTGTCGGGATTGTATCTGATCCTCCAGGCGATCGTCAGCTTCGGCTTTGGCGGCTACATCGCCGGCCGGATCGCGCGGCCTACGACTGCGCTCGTAACGATTGAAGATGACGGCGAGCGGTGGGACGGGCTGCATGGACTGACGTCATGGGCGCTCGCGGTGCTAATCGGCGCAGCACTGCTCGCGATCCTCGGTGCGTCCGCGATCGAGCGCTCGCCGATGCGCAGCTCGGCTGGCGATGCAACTGCCGCCGAGCCGCTGTTGAGCTACGAGCTTGACAAGCTGTTCCGTGCCCCGCGTCGGCCGCCCAATACTGATATGCGGGAAGCCCGCGCCGAAGCTGGGCGGATCCTCATGACGTCATCGAGCCACAGCGGCGTCAGCAGCGATGATCGCGCCTATCTCGTGCAACAGACGGCCGCGTTGACGGGGCTGGCGCCGGCGGATTCCGAGCGGCGCGTCGACGCCGTGATCGCGGAGTCCCGGACGGCGATCAACCACGCGCGGCGCAGCTCGATCATCGTCGCATTCTGCGTTGCGGCGGCGACCCTGATCGGAGCCGTGGTCGCCTGGGCGGCGGCAGTCGCTGGCGGCCGCCACCGCGACGGTGAACCCTTGCCGCAATGGATGGCGAGCTCGAACCGCTTCCACCGCGGTCGCCGCGCGATGCCGGCGCCGTAGGCGGGCAACCGCGGACTTTACGAACGCGGGAGCGCCCGTCCTTCATACATGAGCGTCATCGGCTTTGGTCCCGGCATGTAGCCGATGGAGATTCCGAACGGCGAAGCCGTTCCCGCCGATCAGGTCCGCGATGGCGCAGTTGAGATGGCATCCGCCGAGAGGTGCTTCCAGGGCGGGTTCAAACTATCCTGCCACCATTGCACGCTGGGCTCCAGTGCGCGGCCGTGCTCGACGAACAGCAGCTTTCGCCCGGCCGCAACACCCGTCCGCGAGAGAAGTCCCCGCCGATGCGCTCGAACGCGGGCTTCGCGGAATGGCCGTCGCTGGCGGCGTCTGTCTATGCGCGCCGCATTCGCGCTATGGGCCGATTTGGTCCACTCAGTGCGATCCTCGCCTTGGCTCAACAGTTTTGAGTTAAACGCTGTGGCACCCGCTCGGTCCGGCCGTTTAGCAAGATCGCTAAAGCACCTCAGCGCGAACTTCGGCCACTCCACGATCGGTAATCCCAAGGATGCGCGCGGCGGCGGTGGAAAGGTCGAGGACTCGGTCGCGAACGAACGGGCCACGGTCGTTGACGGTGACGACGACGCTATTTCCGCCATGGGTCACGCGGACCTTGGTGCCGAAGGGTAGGCTCCGATGCGCGGCCGTTAGTGAGTTCTGATTGAACCGAGAGCCGCTCGCTGTCTTTCCTTTTGAATACGAATAGTAGGAGGCTTTTCCGGAAAAGACTCGGTTGGAAGATCGAGTGATTGAGTGATCTTCCGAAGTGCGTGTCGGCTCTTGTTCAGTCGGTGTTTGCTGGGGCTGATCCTGCTTTGTCTCGACAGGAGCTGGCTCGGCGTGTGCCTTGGGAATGATGGACCATCTATCTTCGAAGGTCTGTGCTGTAGCAGGGCTCGCGAGTATCCCGATCCAAGCCAGGACTGTCGCAATCGCGACCATTCCAAAAAGCAGATGCATGATCGGACCTCTCAAGCAATCGAAATGCGAAGGCCCAATGCAAGCTCATTGAGATGCGTTCCTGACGTGCGGCAATTCACCTGCCGAAAGGTGAAGACATACCGACAATAGTAGGCGCAGCGCAGCAAGCAGATAGTTCGCTGCAGCGCATTCTCCACTACGGTCGGTAATGCCTAACTATCGAAATCCAGGTAATTCCTCGCGCGAGATCGCGACCTATTGGGTCGCCGTTGGAAAGTGATTGATCCTGGAGCATGAAGCGACGGCGCCGATCGGCAAGGAAGCGTAACCGGCAGCGGTTGTTGACGCATCGCTGGCGGCTGGGGCGATCAATCCAGGGCCCGCCAGCATAAGCCGGCGGGCCCACTCCGTTTGACCATTATTCTGTTTTTCCAACGGAGGCTTCGCGGTCAAAATCCGTAAGCTGCATATTAGTTTCTGGCGAGCCGAAGCCAGCTTGTGCGAAGTCCACGTCGAAACACTGATGCCTCGTCCGAAGTCACCACCGAGGCCGTCGCATCGAGGGTATTCAAAATTGATGCGGCACCGGTGTTCACTCGGCAGGTAGGTAGCGAAGTCGTGCCGGCGGTTTCGCCGTGATGGCCGATCTCAAGCGCGATATGGCGATTTTAGCCACCAGCGGCAGCGACTGGAGCGAGCGTACCAAACGCCTAGCATCTCGTGTGCCGGATCTGGATATCTTTTCTCAAGGTCTAGTTGATCGCCTGAACGGTGGGTGGCGGATCACCGACAAAGGGCGCGCTGTATTGGCGCTCATGGAAGCACGCCCTGCCGCTGCAGACGAGGTAAACGCAGAAACTACGCGGGGCCAGTCCCGTTCGTCAGGGGGCGGCCCTGCAATTCCCGGTCGAGAGGAGCCGGCGCGATCGCGAACGCCGCGAACGACGGCGCGCCGCCCGGCAGCGAGTACGGGCCAATGCCTCCTAACTGGGACGCCTCTTCAGGCGTCGGGACCTTCGCCAAATGCTAGGTCAACTTTGGATCTCTCTGAGGTGGGCCACGGCTGGGCCTCCGGGTCAAAGGCGTGATGA
>NZ_JBBIAM010000265.1:0-3876 GCF_054185185.1 Bradyrhizobium sp. UFLA05-153 | reverse complement strand
GGCGCGGACTCTCCAGACTCACCGATATCGAACTCGGCGCCGAAATCGGAGCGGCTGGAAATGTGGGTAATTGAAAGGCCCGCCGGATGCGTACAAAGGCGCAAACCTTCGTATGTATGGACACGAGGCACTGCGCGGCTAACTTACGAATCGATACTGCTGCATATACGAACCTTGCTAATCAATCGATTCTCTTTCCCGATGTAGCCATGCGCCCAGACAGGCATTCTGATTACTCAATTTGCTGGCATCGTTCCGGTCGCTATATGATCCGCGAGCTGCGTGCTGACGGCCGTTCGGAGCTTTTGATCGGAAGCTTTGATTCTACCGATGCCGCTGAGAAATGGATTTTGGGTAGATGCAAGTGTTCCGGAGCGGCTGGGATCGTCAAATCTCCTTCATCGGCGATACCGAGCGGGCGGGCAATAATCCATGAGAGAAACGAGTGGGTGTCCCGAGCAGATGAATTCGAAACCAGTCTCTAGACTTTCCTCGAAGCATCGTGGTGTATGACCTGACAGCGCTAGACTTCGCCGGCTATGATTCAAGCGTCGTGCACCGCAATAGTCGACGAGAGGCGGGGAAGAGTCTCACTGGGGAACACGATCGCATCAGGCACATTTATGAGCGAGCTTGCCAAGACGCCATATGATCCGGCATTTTCTGCTGAAGCTCTATTTCTACGGCTATATCGATCAGATCCGCTGCTCGAGTCGCCTCGAGCGAGAGGCCGTCGCCGTCAATGACAGTGGCATCGGCATTGGTGAACACCCATGTCGTCAGCCGCGGCGCTTCGTCTGGACGCACGATACGTCTCGGCAGGGATTCATCGACAAGCGGATGTCAACACAACGAGAGCCGACTCCGTTGTTCCGAACATCGACCGCTACGATCCGCCCGCCCCGTCCGCCTTTACGGTCTGCGCAGGCGCTGCCGGCCGGAGCGTGAGGCAGTGGTCGCCGAGCACTTGACGCGTCAGCGCGCCCTTGATCTCGCGGGCGATCTCGTCGCGAATCTCGGCTCCGAGCTGCCGCTCGGCGTCGGCGTCGCCGACGAGGTGATGATCGGCGAGCCGTTCCGTTAGTCGACTCTTGAATTCATCATCCATCGCATCGACGAGCCGATCCTGCATCTCTGCATGAGCTTCGGGTGAGATGCGGCGCAGCACCGTCGCCCAGGGCTGCCAGCTCGTTGCCAGATAGTCGGCGAATCCCACCGCCTCCTTGTTTCGCACAGAGGTCTCGGCGGTGAGAAGGTCGTGTTCGGTGACGTAGGACGCGCCGTAGAAGCGCATGTGCGGGGCGATGTGCCTGAGGTCCAGCCGTTCGCGCAGTTTGACTTGATATGCGAGATAGACCTCTATCTCGTCGACGAACCGGAGCGAGTTGACCTTGTCGCGGGCAATCCTCTCTAGCTCGCCCAAACGGAACATGACCCGGCCTTGTTCGAGAAGCTTGTCGAGCCGCTCGTCGTAGGCTCCCTCCTCGACATCAGCGTTCAGCCGTGCGTTCTGCATTCCGTTCCAAGCCAAAGTAATGCGATCCTGGCAGCTCTCGCTCGCTCCGACGGCCGACTGGAAGTACTGGGCGCGCAATCCCGGCCTGGTCGCTGCCTGACGCAGATCGTCTGCCACCGCCTGCCGGAACTCGCGATTGCCATAGTTCACAGTGTCCAATAGCCTGTCGAGGAAGCGAGCGTATTCTTGCGCACCCGGCTCTTGGCTAAAGGCCTGCCAGGCAGCTACTGCCTCAGGCTCGTCAGGTAGCCAAGCCGCGATCGCCTCGCACAGAGGCCGCGCTTGACCTTGCATCGCCCCGTCACTCATCGAGAAGAAGACCCGCGGGCCGGCATAGCCCTCGCTATTCAAGATTGTCGCCAAGTTCGTCCGCACTCGCTCTGGCAGCGGATTATTTACCAGATGAACGCGGCAGTCAGAGCCGAGCTGCGTCAGCAAAGTTTCGGGCAGGCTCGTCAGCAGGTTGCCGACAAGGTCGAGGTCCTCCACTCCTACCGGGAGAGTCTCGGGCAGACTAGCCAGACGGTTACTGCGAACGTTGAGCCGCTCGAGACTGGCCGGCAGTATCTCGGGCAGGCCGGTCAGCTGATTGTCGCTGGCGTCGAGCTGCTGAAGCGTTGCTGGGAGGGTATCAGGCAGACTGCGGAGCTGATTCCTGCCAACGTTGAGCCGCTCGAGCCCGGCCGGGAGGATCTCGGGCAGGCTGCTCAGCTGGTTGTCGCTGGCGTCGAGCTGCTGAAGAGTTGCTGGGAGCGCATCGGGCAGACTGGTCAGCTGATTGTTGCTGAGGTTAAGCCAACGGAGCCTGGCCGGGAAGGCGGCAGGCAGGCCGGTCAGCCGATTGCCACTGGCATTGAAATTCTGAAGGCCGGCCGGAAGAGTGTCGGGCAGGCTGGTCAGCCCGTTGTTGCTGGCGTCGAGCCAGCGGAGATCGGCCGGGAGATCGATAGGCAAGGTGCTCAGCCGATTGTTGCTGGTGCCGAGCCCCTGCAGCCCTGGCGGCAGATCGACGGGCAAGGCGGTCAGGGACAAGGATACCAGATTCAGCGGCACGTCGACTTCACCCGCCTCCAGCCAAGCTCTCGTTCGGCTTACTGCCTCTCGCCGATCCTCCTGTTCGCCCTGTCCAGATTCGGCGGCCCAGCCTTCCAGGAGTTGGCGTTGCGCCGAGGCAAGGCGCGCTTGGGTCAAGGCTTCGACCCACTGTGCAGCGGCCTGGGTGAGACCACACAGGCAACCTTGCCGGTGGCCTCGTTCGGAAGTTTCGGACGTAGTGCCAGCGGTCCGCTGGGTCTGTCCTGTATTCATCATGCCCCTTCTCCGACACGAATGAAGGATCTAGCGCCGGAACAGCGATTTTCGACAGTGATGGCCATCGCTACAGGTGACTTGCGAGGAACGATGAAGCAAGCTCCAGGACTGCGGTTGCCACCTCAGGCCCGCCGAACACGCTGCTCCATTCGCTCGCAGTCAGATGCAGCCGATCGTAATGCGTCCGCACGCAATTAAGTCGCCCAATTGGTAGATATTTTAGAAGGGAACCATCGCATTCTCCTCCCCAGATCAAGCCGGATCTGGATAGCCTAGACAGAGACGACTCACGTTAGGAGGCTTAGCTGTCGATTAGCTGACGAGCCGCAGAACGATCCGCCAGTAGTCGATGGCCCCCATCGATGGGGCCGCGTTCATCCACTTGCGCATCGGCTTCTCGACGGCAAGCGTCGGCCGACAATTCGCATAGTTCTCCGCGCACCAAATCGAGTACCTGATTACATCCCGTTTTTCGATCCAAGCGGCCAAGACCCATGCCGCAGTGGCCATCGGACAAGTCCTTGTCGTGGGCAACGCGTTCTGCTCTCTGGCAACACGGTCTCGTCCAGACGCGCCAGGCGGCTCATCCCGATCTGTTGCTGCCCATGCTCCTATCTCGCCTCAAGCGCTTCGATTGCCTGATCCTAGACTAGCGGCAGAAGCTCGACACGGCCGAGACTGCCTCGGGGGCGCAGGCGCCCCACTTTCATCGAAGAAGATTCAGGAACGCAATCGGTAATTCGCAGCGATCTGGATTCCGCTGATGGAGTGCTCAAACCAGTGCCGTCGTAACACCACTCTCAGCGTAGGAGACATGGTCAGGGGCATCATCGCTGCCATCCTCATTGAGCTCCACTGGTCGTCCCTAGAAACCTCTTGTATGACCCTTTGGTCCTCATCCATTCCTAGAAGCTGTCGCGATTGAGCGCCTTAAGGGACTACGTCCAGATAGGCGGCAGCGATCTCGGGCCAGTACATGGATACTGCGAGCGAGAGAAGGAACCCGGTCGCGCTGAACAAGAGGACAAGCGCCAGCGCCTCCATCTCGA
>NZ_JBBIAM010000264.1:0-3900 GCF_054185185.1 Bradyrhizobium sp. UFLA05-153 | reverse complement strand
CGGACGCAAGCGGCGATCTGGGGAATGAACCATGGATCGCTGGTACGAGCGGCAAGCGGTCGCGCGCTCACAGCCGTTGATCCGGGCATCGCGCTCTCGAAGTGATCTCCGAGATGGAGCCGATCGCCGAGCCGGCTCCATTGGTCCCCCAGTCTAGTCACGTCGCGGTCCCCCTATCGACGGCCTACTCCGCAAGGGCACGGACCGGGGGACTCGCGCTGCGGCAAGGCTCTACAAGTAGACGCAGGGACCCGGAAACGACTGCCGTCGCGCGAACGATCCCATCGCGGAGCAAAGCTGCGACACTTTCGTCGACCTTCCCCGACGTCCAGGCGCCTGGCAGGATGTTCGCTGCTACCCTTGCGTGAATGGCACGCGAGATCGCGCGAGCACCCTCCTCGGATTGATTACGCGCCGCGCGCAGGCTGCGCGAGCCGGTCTTATCGCTCCCGCAGCGAATCCTGCTTGTACCTCGCCAGCGGCGAGAGAAGATAACTGATGATCCTGCGCGAGCGGGGCTTGATCTCGACCATCACCGCCATGCCGGGGCCGAGCTTGACGAGCTTGTCCTCCACTGCATGTGCGTGCGGTCGAGTGTCGTGGGGGCCGCGTGCCCCAGACCAGAACGCTCCCGCGCGCCGGCTTCGGGCTGTCCTTCAAAGGCTCCTCGGATATTCCCCGTGCCAAGCGAGCATTTGACGTCGTCAATGCCTGTTGAGAATTTAGAGCACAAAAACTCCATCAACCGACAAGGCGACAATGTGAGACGATGCCATTCGCAACTATTTGCGTATCCTGGCAGATCCACTCGAGCCAGTGTTTTGCGCGATGCTGCACGTTGGAAAAGACAGTTGCCGCGGCGACGTAGTGGCGAAGCATAGAGGTCGCGGGGTTAATCCGAAAGGGTCGCACACGGGGCGAATTTTACGGAAGAAACGAACGTCTGACCACGCTATCCTGGGCCTTCCGCACACGGTTTGCCAAAGCGCTGCAGCCTTTGTTTTTTGAAGGCGCATGTTGACCCGAGGGAACAGTACCGTGCGACGAGCATCCGTGACCCGAGGACTGACCAAGGAACCCTTACCGAAGAGGTCGTTCACTTTCTGCAGTTCGTCGAGGTCTGACTGATATGCCTCTTCCTCTCTTCTGCTGAGCTGCTAGCACGTTGACCTGGTTGTCTCCCTCTCGGACGCCACGCTGAAGGAACGCCTTCTCTCGCTGATAATCGCTTTGCTTCGTCTTCAAATATTTGCGTTTCTGTGTTAACGATTTCCGAGATGGCCGAAAAAGGGATGGACATGTCCTTCATAAGGGCGTGGTCGATCTGAGAGCCGTCTCCGAGCTCGTTCTTTATGCGCCATATACGCGCCTCTTCTTTGGCGAACTCCGTCCAAAGCGACCCATATTGGCTTCTCAAGTCCGCTGACTCGAGATAGGGGTTGTTCATTCTCATGTGCATGATGTCGTAGCCGCCCGCCACAGCGATAAGCTGGCGCGCGGTGGTCGACGGACGATAAGGGTACTCACCCGGCTTTGACACGTCACCATTCACGTATATCGGCCTGTATTCTGGCCACGGTGGCCGTGACTTCATCTTTATCAACCACGACAGCGGTCTCGCGGCCATCCGAACTCCTCTGTCGCAACACCTTGCTCGCCACTGCGAGTCCGATCTTAGTTTGGATCTGTGGTAAGGTCAGGCCGGCGGCCGGAAGCATTCCGACAGTGACAACGAAATGTTCCCGTCTATTTGGACAGCGGCGCGCTGCTTTAGTTCCGGCACGCCGGCGACCGCGACCTCCAGTACATCTTCGACGGTTACGATATATTCCGCCTTCGCTTGAGACACGGAAATCGTCAGGCCAACAGCCACCAAGCCCCATTTTATGAAACGATTAACATGCAAACAAGGAGTTCGGCATGGCCGCAACTCTCTGTAAGAACGTGGTCACCAAGGCGCACTCCATCTGACCCATTTGGATGGGCGGGAGCGCGAGCTGATTGCTGCTTGAGACATTAGGCCGGTAGTGCTGCGGCTCAATGGACTATCGTAGTTACCCATTTATTGCCTTTTCCAACCAGTGACCCGGAATGTACTGATTCAAACGCAGATGAGCGACGGGATCTAGAGTTCCATGACCCTTACCACTTTGCCGGCCTTCACATGTTTTCTGGAAGCAATAGCCGACCGCGAGAGGACGGCCCCAGCAAGCGTTGGTAGCGCCACCCGGTTAGTTGCGCTAGTTGTCATGGCCGCTACCGGTTCGGCCTACTTTGCAGCCGCCGTCAATCACCGGTCGCTCCTCTCGCCAAACCCGGCCAAATACCTCTTATTCAAAAGGTACATTGCAATGCTCATTGATGCGACTCGGTCCGCTGTACCTTCCGCTAACCGACTCTTTCCTTAATAAGTCGCCTTGCGTATTTGACCTGGCTATCGTCGCGGCGCCTCAACCATCAGCACTGGTACGGAAATGCTGCAGAATACAACGAATGATTGGATAAATCGGGACAATTTGCCGCCGCCCGAATTTCGTCCTGCGCCGGCCGTGTCCTTGGCCCAAGTGGTAGCCTTCCTACGACGACGCCTCTTGATCATATTGCTGACATGTTTGGCAACGCTTGGCATTGCCATAATTTACCTTATCACCGCGGCACCCAAGTTTACTGCCAGTGCGGAACTCATAATAAACTCGAAAACGACAGCTTGGGACCCTGCGACCGTGGCAACGATCGTGGAAAGTCAAATCGAAATCATAAAGTCCGAGAGCATCGCTAGCGCCGTGATCGAGAAGCTCGGCCTCGCTGAAGACCCGGAATTTGCCACGAGCCAAGTCGGCGGCTTGATCTCCCGGCTGCTCGGCTGGAGTAAACCGGAAGCGAAAGCGCGCACCTTGCGGTATGCCGTGGAATCGTTTGGAACTAAGCTTTCGGCCAAGCGTATCGGCCCTACGTATCTTGTCGAGATTGCATTCGTATCCAGAGATCCTGATCGAGCGGCGCAGATCCTAAACACCATTGCAGAAAAATATTTTAGCTATCAAATGAACAATGCCGACCTGCAAAGTGATCCATGGGTTAAGGATCGATTGAACGAATTGAGCACTCAAGCATCGGCTGCCCAAAAGGCATTGGAGGATTACAGTAAAAGTGGGAAAGATGCAGCGGATTCCCCTGCTACCATCGATAAATTGGCAGCCGCTGCCGAATCATCCAAAAGCGCCTATGATAATTTTCGCCGTGTGCTGCGTAAGATGGAAGCCACGCGACAACACTCCTCACCGGTGTTTGAGGCAAGTCTCCTCGCCGCGGCGTCGCCACCCTTGAGGGCCAGTTGGCCAAAAGCTAGAATCGTGCTTGGAGCAGCGATCGTTGTGGGGGGGCTTCTTGGCATCGCTATCGGAATACTGCGCGATCTGTCAGAAATCCTCACCATCGGGCGGGAACCTCGCCTAAGCGCACAAGATGACGGGATCGAGCGACCCATTCCGGACGTGGTTCGACCAAATTATCAATCTGAAGCACCGGCACAGACAAGGCCAGTGCGCCTTACGGGTTCGGGGTGAAGAATACCTAACCATCGGCGTGCCACCGTCGGTCAGTTTGTGCTGGACACGAAGCCGCTTCGAATCGTGCTTACCGCCAGGCTGCGAGGAATACATCCAGAAGCCCCGTCCTCTACGACGGGTCGCTTGACGGGCCAGACACCTTCTGGCGGATAGTCGCCCTGGATAGACGGGCTCCGACACCAATCCTTGCGCGATGTCCCCTAAGGTTTCGCACGCTTGTGCTATATACTAAACGGGACGATGGTGCCGGGATCGTATCCGTCCGGTGAAGCTTTCAATTACCCACATTTCCAGCCGCTCCGATTTCGGCGCCGAGTTCGATATCGGTGAG
>NZ_JBBIAM010000263.1:0-4111 GCF_054185185.1 Bradyrhizobium sp. UFLA05-153 | reverse complement strand
CGAGTGGATGACGCAAAAAGGGATTGACTAACCAGGGCCCGTTACAGAAGCCCGGATGGAGCGAAGCGTAATCCGGGGTGTCTCGAAATGCGGCGCCGGTCCCGGATTACGCTGCGCTCCATCCGGGCTACCGCGGGCGGCAAGCATCTTCCGCCGCCGCGCTGATTGAGGAAGGCATCGGGCGGCCATGTTTGGAGTCTTATGTATTGCGCGTGACGTGTGTGGTCTCGCGTGGCGATGGATAGTTGTTCTGGCCAGTTTTTTTCTGCTTGCGATCGCTCACGCTGGAGCCGAGCCGGCCTTTTTGACGATCGAGGGCGATCTCAAATACGCCGCCTGGTGGGTCCTCGCTGATTTCCATCCGTTTACAACTGAGGTTCGGGGCATTCCCGCGAACAAGATCAACAAGAGCTGGGGCAAAGCGACCGAATTCCGCAAGGACCTCATTCCGCGCGAATTGCTGTTCGAGGGCGGCGCTGATGCAATGGCCGCCGCCGACGTCTCCTTCGTTATCGAAGGGCGCTTCGACGGCACCGCCGCGAGGCAGGTTGCGCTGGTTGGCGTCTTTCAGGAATGCTCGGGCCCAAAGGGAAGATTCATTTTGATCCTGGACCAGCCGGCTGAAGGGAAGGCCAAGGTCCGGTTCGTCAGCGCTTTTCGGACGGATCGTCAGTTCGGTGCCTTGCAGAAGGGCAGTGACAACAGCATCGTCGCCTTGGACTGCATGGAGTGCGACAGCGGTTCGGTCCTGAAATGGGACCGTAAGAAGCGCAAATTTGACTGGCTGCCCGAACCCGAAGAGCAATAGGGGCAGGAGGCCGCGCGGCCACGCCGCCCTTGACGCCGTCCCCGCGCCATGGTGTGTAGTTCCCCATGAGCACCGTCGTCCGCCCATCCCGTCTTTGGTGGCGCACCTCCTAAGAGGTGGCCGGTGCGATTTCTTTTCCCTAAATCGTCGAAGGTCGCCAACGCAGCGCGGCGGCCTGATCGTTTGTCCTGTGTGGCGTTCCCTCGGCAAGTCTCGTAAGAGGAGCCCAAGAGGATCACATGAACAGGACAGTCTTTGCCCTCCCGGCCAGAAGCGACTATGTGACCCGCGCGGGTCTCGCGATCACGCGCGTGGCGGAGCAGTTCAGCGGCGGCGCCAACCGGCTCGACGATCTCGTCAGCCTGCTCGACCGCCGCCGCGGCGTGGTGCTGTCGTCGGGCACGACCGTGCCCGGCCGCTACGAGAGCTTTGACCTCGGCTTCTCCGACCCGCCGCTCAAGCTCGAGACCGTGGGCGTCAATTTCAAGCTGGAAGCGTTGAATGCGCGCGGGCAGGTGCTGATCGCCTTCCTCACCGACGTGCTGCGCGAGCCCTGCGTGGTCATCTCCGAGAAGACGGCCTCGCGGCTTGCCGGCCACATCATCCGCGGCGATGCGCCGGTCGAGGAGGACCAGCGCACGCGTCGCGCCAGCGTGATGTCGCTGGTGCGCGATCTCGTCAGCGCCTTCTCCGCCAATGATGACGGGCTGCTCGGCCTGTTCGGCGCCTTTGCCTACGATCTCGTCTTCCAGATCGAGGACCTCGTGCAGAAGCGTGCGCGAGAGAAGGACCAGCGCGACATCGTGCTCTATGTCCCCGATCGCCTGCTCGCCTATGACCGCGCCACCGGTCGCGGCGTGGTGCTGAGCTACGACTTCAGCTGGAAGGGCCGATCGACCGAGGGCCTGCCGCGCGAGACCGCGGACAGCCCATATCTCAAGACGCCGCGGCAGGGCTTTGCCGATCATGCGCCCGGCGAATATCAGGCGACGGTGGAGACCGCGCGCGCGGCCTTTGCGCGCGGCGATCTCTTCGAAGCGGTGCCGGGACAGCTCTTCGCCGAACCCTGCGAGCGTTCACCGGCGGAAGTGTTCCAGCGTCTCTGCGTCATCAACCCGTCGCCTTACGGCGCGCTGATGAATCTCGGCGACGGCGAGTTTCTGGTATCGGCCTCGCCCGAGATGTTCGTGCGTTCCGACGGCCGTCGCGTCGAGACCTGCCCGATCTCCGGCACCATCGCGCGCGGCACGGATGCGATCGGCGATGCCGAGCAGATCCGCCAGCTCCTGAACTCGGAGAAGGACGAGTTCGAGCTCAACATGTGCACCGACGTCGATCGCAACGACAAGGCGCGCGTCTGCGTGCCCGGCACCATCAAGGTGCTGGCGCGGCGGCAGATCGAGACCTACTCGAAGCTGTTCCACACCGTCGACCACGTCGAAGGCATGTTGCGTCCCGGCTTCGATGCGCTGGATGCGTTCCTCACCCATGCCTGGGCCGTCACCGTCACCGGCGCGCCAAAGCTCTGGGCGATGCAGTTCGTCGAGGATCACGAGCGCTCGCCGCGCCGCTGGTATGCGGGTGCGATCGGCGCGGTGAATTTCGACGGCAGCATCAACACCGGCCTGACCATCCGCACCATCCGCATGAAGGATGGCCTTGCCGAGGTGCGTGTCGGTGCCACCTGCCTGTTCGACTCCGATCCTGCCGCGGAAGATCGCGAATGCCAGGTGAAGGCCGCAGCCCTGTTCCAGGCGCTGCGCGGCGATCCGCCCAAGCCGCTGTCGACTTTTGCGCCGGATGCCACCGGAAGCGGCAAGCGGGTGCTCTTGATCGACCATGACGACAGTTTCGTGCACATGCTCGCGGATTACTTCCGCCAGGTCGGCGCCAGCGTCACGGTGGTCCGCTATGTGCATGCGCTCGACATGCTCAAGCAGAAGACATGGGATTTGCTGGTGCTGTCGCCCGGACCAGGCAGGCCCGAAGATTTCGGGATCAAAAAGACCATCGACGCGGCGCTTCAGAACAAGCTGCCGGTGTTCGGCGTCTGCCTCGGCGTGCAGGCGATCGGTGAATATTTTGGCGGCGAGCTCGGGCAGTTGACGCATCCCGCCCACGGCCGGCCGTCACGGGTTCAGGTGCGGGGTGGGCGCCTGATGCGCAATCTGCCGAACGAGATCGTGATCGGCCGCTATCATTCGCTGTATGTTGAGCGCGACAGCATGCCGGATGTCCTGTCCGTGACAGCCAGCACCGAGGACGGCGTCGCCATGGCGCTCGAGCACAAGACGTTGCCGGTCGCCGGCGTGCAGTTCCACCCGGAATCGCTGATGTCGCTCGGCGGCGAGGTCGGTTTAAGAATTGTCGAGAACGCATTCCGGCTGAATGCGGGCGTCGATTGAGAGGCACCAATGACCTTTGACTACGATCTGAAGGCGAGCGTTCGCAGCATCCCGGACTATCCAAAGCCCGGGATCATGTTTCGCGACATCACGACCCTGCTCGCGGATGCGCGCGCCTTCCGCCGCGCGGTCGACGAGCTCGTGCATCCCTGGGCCGGCAACAAGATCGACAAGGTCGCCGGCATGGAGGCGCGCGGCTTCATCCTCGGCGGCGCGGTGGCGCATCAGCTCTCGGCCGGCTTCGTGCCGATCCGCAAGAAAGGCAAGCTGCCGCACACCACGGTGCGTATCGCCTATTCGCTGGAATACGGCATCGACGAGATGGAAATGCATGTGGATGCGGTCGCGCCCGGCGAGCGCGTGATCCTGGTCGATGACCTCATCGCCACCGGCGGCACTGCCGAGGGCGCGGTGAAGCTGCTCAGGCAGATCGGCGCCAACGTGGTGGCGGCCTGCTTCATCGTCGACCTGCCGGAGCTCGGCGGCGCCGCCAAGCTGCGCGCCATGGACGTGCCGGTGCGCACGCTGATGACGTTCGAAGGGCATTGAGCGCTTAGATCGCTTCCGCCCTCAGCTCCGACAGCCAATGCAGCATGCGCTCCTTCAGAAGCGCATCGCGGACATAGCTCATCTCCTCCTCGTCCAGCCGCTCGCATTCAGCGAAGCTGAGACCAGCGGCGCCATGCGCGTTCCAGGCTGCCTGAAGGGCGCGGCAGGGATGCCCGCCCTGGCGCAGCGTGAACCAGATCCGGTTGGGGATCTTCTCCAGATCCAGCGTCTGGCCGACCCAGGCTTCGCCCGTCGCCGCACAGCGGACGACGTAGTCGCCCGTGAAGAATTCGGAAGCGATTGATCTGTCGCTGTGATTTGACGTGAGCAAGTATTCGATTGTGCAAGA
>NZ_JBBIAM010000262.1:0-4147 GCF_054185185.1 Bradyrhizobium sp. UFLA05-153 | reverse complement strand
GGGGTCGGGGTGGATGGCTAGTCCTTACCCCATGGGGGACTTTCACCTCCTATTCTTTGCCAGCTTTCCTGGCGCACACCGCTATGGGTCATTTTCGACCGAGTCTGCGGGCTGCGCCGACGAGTTGATGTCCGCTTCGCTCCAAAAGCAACAGAATTGCTGCGAGCAGCGAAATGACGCGAAGGGCCCAGAAGCAGACCTTCCGTGCCTGGTGAGCCGCTGCCACCCCATTTTCTTTGCGGACAACCGTGGTGCCGGTGCAGAGCCCATGCTGCTGACTGACACTTCGTCGCCGCTTAGCGCATCTTGGCGATTGACACTCCCTCCTGTCGTATAGCGCCGGATTCCATTGGATCGGCATGAGGTGGGCGCTCGGCAGAGCCTTGCTCGACGACACTGAAGCCATGCGCCTCCCACTCTCCTAACGATTTGGCAACTCGCCGAACGAGTGGCTGCATCTGGAGTTCAGCACAAAGCTGCCGGGCTTCACGGGCGTAGTTAATCGCCTCGTCAATCCGCTCTCCCGCTCGCGCTAGTTCAGCGAGGAGCAGGAGAGCGTATGCCTCATGCCCCCGCTCACCGTGCGCGCGTGCGAGTGCGTGGGCCTCATTGGCCAGCGTGGCCGCGGCCGGAAGTCGCTCGGCAGCAAGATAAGCTTCCGCGAGGTGAATCGAGCGAAGCACATGGCCGCTACCCCGCGGCGAGGCGCTGTGGGCGACGACTTTCTCAAGCAGCGATATGGCTTCTGTAACCCGACCCAAGCCCAGCCAAGCACGCCCGAGCGGCGACCCGAGTGCTCCCCACCAGCCCCGAAGGCTGGGCTTATGGCTGAAAGAGAGGGCTGGTTCTAGCCAAGCGGCTGCATCGGCGAACCGTTCCTCGCGCAGATGCACGAGACCGCGCCCGAGGTGCGCTAATAGGATCGGTAGCGGTTGGCCAGAGTCTCGCGACGCGGAAAACGCGGCTGAGGCGTGCGCGTGCGCCTCGTCAAACCGCCCCAGCTCAGCGGAGCACCACGCCAGCCACATCCGGGCTAGACAAGAGGTGGTTACTCCTGCCGGACCGTCAGGCGGGCCTTCAACGAGGCGTTCTCCAAAATCGATTGCGGCGCTATAGCCGCCGCCGCTCGCGTTCGCTTGAACCAGATGGAAAAGGATGTCCCGCCGTGTGCTGTTATCCTTTAGCTCATCCGCGATTGCGAGAGCACGGATCCCTGCTTGAATTGCCTTCTGGTGACGGCCTGCTCCGAGATGATGGGTAGTCTCGTGCATTAGCACTAAGCCGAGCCGTGCCTTGTCTCCCAAGGCCTCGGCTTCCTCATGTGCCTTCGCTAACACGCTGCCAATTTCAGCGAATCCGCCCGTAGGAAAGAGAGCGTGACGTAGTTCTATTTGGAGGTCGATTTTTTTGCGCTGCCGCTCCGGGCACTCAGCAGTGTTCGCCAATGCGGCGAGCGCATTCCGAAATAGTGATGCCGCCTCCTTGTAGGCCGACTGCGTAGCCGCTCGACATCCGGCCAAACGACAAAACTGCGCGGCGTCATCCCACAGTGCTGCTTCAAACGAGTGATGGGCTAAACTACCGGCCCACAAGGCACAGCCGTCGCCCTTGCTCTTTCGCAGGCTGAGGAAGGCACTTCGATGTAGGTCGCGCCGTCGCTCCTTCAGAAGGCTGCGATAAGCGACTTCTCGGACGAGAGGTTGGTCGAATCCGAAGGAAATCTCTGGAAAGACACGTCTTTCCTGGATGAAGCCGCGAATCTGAAGCACTCCAAGCGATGTCCGAACCTCTTCCTGTGCCCGTCCTACGGTCTCAGAAAGATGCGCAAGCTCAAACTCATGACCAAGTACGGATGCAGCTTGCAGAAGCACCTTTTCAGGACCAGCGAGCGCGTCAAGGCGGGCCGCAATGATTGCTTGTACCGTTGGAGGAAGTGTGTCGGGCGACAGCTCACCCGTTTCCAGTAGCGCCCGGGCGATTTCGCTCAGGTAGAGAGGATTACCTGCCGCTCGTGCGATCAGCTCGTTGAGTGCGCCGCCGACAGGAGCACGTTCACCCATCAGGTGGCTTAGGAGTTGCTCGCTATCTTCCGGTTCGAGCGGCTGAAGTCGGATGTGGGTTGCTGATCCGAAAAACGCCCGACCCGCAGCTTCGATGCGAGAGGAGATGACAAGCAGAATCGATGCACCGGCAAGGAGATCAGCAACGGAGCGAAGCACGCTCTCGGACTCGCTGTCGATCCATTGAAAATCGTCAGCGACAATAAGAATCGGACGCGCTCGGCTCTCGGCGACGAGCCAGCCTCCACAGGCGTCTATCATCCTCTGGCGTCGCTCGACAGGCTTCAGAGCACGCCATGAAGGCTCTCGAATCTCAGCTCCCATGAGTTCAAAGAGTGCTGGAGCTGCGGCCGAAAGGATTGGGTCGCACGTGGAGATCTGCTCCAGGATGCGCTCGGCGGCGTCGGCATCCGTCACCCTCCCAAAGAAGGAGCGAAGCATGTGCCGGATCGCGAGCCACGGCTCGTCCGCCTCATGGGGAGCTGGCCGGGCAATCAAACAGAGCCAACCTTCAGCTCGCAGCTTTCGCTTCAACTCGAGACATAATCGGCTCTTGCCAATCCCGGCTGCACCCATGAGAGAGACGGTCTGACCTTTACCGTTGCTCACCCGCCGCGCTGCGTCCCCGAGAACTTCCATTTCGCGGACGCGATTCACTAGCGGGGAAGGCGCAGAGGGTTCGGCGCGAAACTCAGGTTGCACGCTGTCTAGCAAATCGAAAACAGGAACAGCTTCGCTGAACCCGGAAACTGGTATAGGGCCGAGCGGATCAAGCTGCATACTGTTCCCGACCAAATCCGCTGTGTTGGATGTTATTCTGATGCGATCTGGCGGGGCGGTCTGCTCCATTCGAGCAGCTAGGTGGACGGTTGCTCCAACCGCATCGTAATCCATGTGGAGATCTGTCCCGATCCCCAACACGACCACCTCGCCAGAGTTCAAGCCAATTCGGACCTGCACCTCGATTCCGCGGGCTCTGCGCAGCTCCGCTGCCTTGTCCCGAACCGCTTGCCGCATCGCCAGCGCCGCGTATGAACCTCGGACGGCGTGGTCCTCTAGAGCGAGTGGCGCACCAAAGAGCGCCATTAAGCCATCGCCCATGATCTTGCTCACCACGCCGTCAAACCGGTGAACAGCCTCGATCATGCTGCGCAGCACAGTTTGCAAGATCAGGCTCGCTTCCTCGGGATCTTCATGCTGGATCAGACTGGTTGAGCCCTTGATGTCGGCGAACAAAACCGTCACCGCCTTCCGCTCCCCCTGCATCGCATCGCGATCACGAAGAACTCGCTCAGCTATGTGTTTTGGCGTAACGATTGAAGGCCGATCAGAGGAGGCAATTCGGTGCGCGCTCACACTCGTCTTTTCTGTCCATGCATCGAACGAAGTGCCGCAGGCCATGCAGAACTTGGCTTGGCTGGGTGCTTCAGCACCGCAGGCAGCGCAAGTTCGCGGCAGACCTGCCCCGCATTCCATACAAAATCGGGCGCAGGAAGGGTTCTTCGCTCCGCAGGAGGCACAAACTTGCTCCGCTACTGGCGCGACCACGGACGTATCAGTTTCTCGACACCCCGTCAGGGTGTCAGGTCGAGAGCTTCGATGACACGAACGTATGGTATTTTTGCCTCGTCGTTCACCTCACGCACGAGGTCCGGATCCGAAGCCTCAAAAAGGCACATTGAACGTTCTTCGCCCGGCACAAAGGTCGAACGAATATACCGAACCGGCTTTCCACGCGTCGAGAAATCGGTCGATGTGTCGATCGCACGCCGTTGAGCGGCTGCAAGCTGCTCCATGGTGATGCCCTTCAAGTCACGTTCTACCATGTATACGGTCATGTCCACCTCCCGGCAGATCACCGCACGGTGCGGTTAACGTATTTTAGCACCACGGCACGGCGTCGGCGAGAGGCTACGAGCGGCACAGTTGGTGCCTTCTGACATCCCACTGGTTTTGTCAGCCAATGCCAGATCGCTGCTCGGGCGAGCCGCCTCTAAGTCCGCATTGGGTCTTGGTTGTGTGCAAACGGATAGGTCGGCACGCGGCCGTGGTCGCCAATCATTGCAGGCGGCTGATGTTCTGGCGTC
>NZ_JBBIAM010000261.1:0-4194 GCF_054185185.1 Bradyrhizobium sp. UFLA05-153 | reverse complement strand
AGAGCTTCATGGATGAATACGGCAACTGGATCTATTTGACGCCGATGGTGCTGGGCGGTGCTGCCACCATGCTTGCGGCGGCGTGGAAATTCCTGGGCATCGGCAACCGCGCGACCTATGGCCCGCTGGATTCCCTCTATGCCCTGGCGCGCCGGATCCGGAAAGTCGAAGCAGAGGCCGAGCTGTCGGATGTCGAAGAAGAAATCGACGGCATTCTAAAAGCGGAACGTGCCAAATCCGCTGCCGGAGACGAGAGCGCAGTGGATGATGCCACACTGAATGTGGCAGTCCACCGGCTCGAGAGCTTGATTCACGACCGACGCACATTGATCGCTAAGAGGCCCACAGTTGCCTCCGCAGCCGAGCCGACACACCGCTAAGTCTCGACACGCCGCGGCACCGCGATTGCCGGAACCACAGAATAACACCCCAAGGAGAGCCGTCATGAAACATCTGGCGATTCCTGCCGGTGCGGTTGCCGCGCCGCGGGCGCTCGTTGTTCGGCGCAGGGTGTACTGATAGGCCGCGACGCATCAGGATGCCACGTCAACGATACGGGGCCGAAACCAAGCCTGCGCTCAGGCGAACGAGCCGTGAAGCTATGGCCTATCAAGCTCGTCGCTCTGTTGCTAAACTTGACGACCAACAGAGAGACGGCCGCTGCCTCGCGACACTGGTGAATCATGAATGCAATCACGGTATCGTGCATCACGTTTGTATGCATCTCAGGCGGCGCCTCGCTCGGTATGTTCCTTCCTGGGCACCACCTGAGCACGGATGACAAGGATGTCGTCAGGCTGGGCACGGGCCTGATCGGGACGATAGCCGCGCTCGTCCTCGGCCTGCTGATCGCCTCGGCGAAGGGCTCCTACGACACGCAGAGCACTCAAGTCACGCAGATGACGAGTAATGTCGTCCTGCTCGACAATCTGCTGGCGCAGTACGGACCGGAGACGAACGACGTACGCAATCTGTTACGACGCGGCATCGCTGTTTTAGCCGATCGAATGTGGCGCGAGAACAGTTCCGAGGTTGCCAAGGCGAACCCCTTTGAGGCGAGCGCCGCAAGCGACGCATTCTTTGCGAAGCTTCCGCAGCTTTCGCCGCAGAACGATTCCCAGCGGTCCCTGCAAGCCAGAGCCATACAGATCGCCACCGATATTGCGCAGACCCGCCTGCTGCTGTTCGCACAGACGAACAACTCAATCCCCATGCCGTTCCTGGTGGTGCTGATTTTCTGGCTCACCATCATCTTTGGAAGCTTCGGCCTTTTTGCCAAACCCAGCGCAACCGTTTTCGGCTCGCTGTTCGTTTTTGCACTGTCGGCCGCCGGAGCGATCTACCTGGTCCTGGAGTTTGGTCAGCCATTTGCGGGTTTGATGCAAATTTCCAGCGTGCCACTGCGCAACGCCCTCTCGCCGCTCAGTCCCTAAGCCCTTCGCATGATCGGGGTTGCCAGCCAGAGCAAGCCCCGACTGCCATCTCGGTCGTCGCGACCTGCTGCAGCGGCTTCTCGAATTGATCAAGATGTGCGTTGTGCTGAGATGTCCGAATCTGGCTCCTCGCGTCATTTGCTGCGTCTGCACAAATGCGAGCGCTATCGGGACCGAAGCGGACATCGATTGGTAGCGAGCACTGCCCGGCTCAGTCGCGAATGACCAAGGTGGACATCGTCACGTCGCTGCCGGGTTCAAGACAGGTTCTCGAATTGCCAATCTGTTCCTGTGCAGAGGTATTAGTGTCCTAATTTGTTTTGTGTGCACTTCTGAACAGAAAGTTTTCCCGGAATATGCCTTTATATCTCATCACCGCCCCGTCCCTGGCTTCTATCGGTGACTGAGAACGCCGGTTGCGCTCCCGCCTTACTCGAACAAAGGGAGCGCGCCATGACAAGTCGGCGTTGTTTCAAGCAATCCACATTCCAAGATCGCCTTGCCGCGTTCGCCCAGGACGCCCGGGACGAAGCAGCCAAGCTTCCACCAGGTATCGAGCGCGACGACATGCTGCGAAGAGCCCGGCAGGCCGACACCGCAGAACATCTGGACGAATGGGCTCATTCGCCCGGCTTGCAGCCACCGAAGTAGGCGCGCCGCGCCATGAAGGATATGCAGGCGCACCTAGAAATGCTGCGCACTCAGATCGCTGAATGCGAAATGATCCGCGATTTGGCAACCGACCAGAAGAAGCGAGAGCTGTTCGCGAGACTTGCCGAGCATTTCAGGGTTTTGGCGAACGAGATCGAAAAGACGATAGGGGTCACAATCCCGAGCCCGCTATTGGAGCCTTCCTCCAAGGAGAAAGACTAAGGCACATCAGCCGTGCAGGTTCAATTCAACGGACCTTTTGCCGCACTATCTTGACGGATAGTTGCTGCCCGTTCCGTGTTCTCGGGCGAGCGCGAGGGTTCGGCCTTAGCCGTGTCCGATGTAATCCATTCTTCCACCATCCACTACTAACAACTGGGCCGTTACCCAACCCGCCTCCGGAGCGGCAAGGAAAGTCACAGCGTTAGCGATATCTGCGGGCTGTCCGATGCGCCCCATTATTGTCCGCTCGGCAAGACTCTTCTCGATCGCCTTCCACTCGTCGGCGCTGCGCATCCCCTGCGTCATATCCGTGCGGACGAATCCTGGCGCCACCGCGTTTACGGTGATCCCGTCAGCGCCCAGCTCCATCGCGAAGCGACGCGTCAATATCGCGGCCTCCGCTTTTGTCGCGGCGTAGAACGCATTGCCGGGCAGCGCCGTTCCGATCGCGGCTATAGAGGCCACATTGACAATCCGGCCATAGCGGCGGGCGCGCATGCCCGCCATAGCAGCGCGGGTCGCGTGAATAGTGCCGTCCGCGTTGACGCGACGCATGCGATCGAACTGTTCGTAGTCGAATGTGTCGAGCGTTGCCTGATGGAACACTCCGGCGTTGTTGACTAGTATGGTCACCGGGCCAAGCTGCGCCTCGGCCCGCTCGATCATCATCTGGACGGCGCGAAAGTCCGCTACGTCCGCACAGGCCGTTATAGCGCGCCCGCCTTCGCCCTTAATTTCGGACGCGACTTGCTCGGCCGCGTCCGCGCGCGCCGCGTAGTTGACGCACACGGCGGCACCCCGCTTGGCCAGGAGAAGCGCGATCGCTCGGCCAATGCCGCGCGCGCCACCGGTCACGACCGCCACCTGGTTGCTCCATGTCATTGCTGTTCTCCCGCTCGCGATACCCCACAGCTTCTTCGAAATATCGACCGCAACTAATGCCGCAGCAAGTTGTTTGGCGACATTTCTACGTTCGGGAACGCATCAGGAGAACGTTGGCCCGCACCGGTCGAGAATTTGCCGCTGCGTGTGGATCACTCGGGGCTGCCAATCAAACGCAAAGCTGATGATCGAGGGCCTTCGGAAACCAGGGTTGCCCCAATGAGCCCGTAACTTGTTCCGGACGAGTGATCGAATACGAGACGCAATTTGCTGCGCGCATGAGTCTGGAAGTGACGTCGCCCAAGAAGCCAAAATGTTGGCGCGCGATCACAAGAACACCTTCGATTTTTTGTAAGGGCGCGATCCTTTGGGGACCGTCAGATCCTATGGCTGAGGATCGTCGGCGGCCCCAGTTGTCACTAACCGGGGTCGTCCGCTCGGCCTTCCATCCTAGAGGATTAATGATCGACCGTCAGCACGGTGGACTTGTGACGTCGGTCGGCGCCACTTCTGCCAAGGCCCAGAAGTTTGCTCGATGGTCTCACTTCTGTGGATGAGCTGACATAGCTCTTTCATCGTTTTGCCTGACAATCTCTGTCACCAGGTAAAACCGATATGCCAGATGAAATCCGACAAAAATCCAGAAGATCCCGCCAATCATCGACAAAACTGAAAACTTACCGATTACGCCTTCAAAGATTGTGTAAAGGCCAAGAACTCCCATGATGTAAAACGCATAGAAATAGGGAAGGAATCCAAGCGGAACTAGGAGATTTTTCCGTCTCCTGTTTCGTTCGGCGGCGGATACAATAAAAAAATAGGTGAAAAGACCTGCTGAGGCAGCAACGCCACCTAACACCGCAGCGTAAGTGTACAAGTAGTAGTCTTGGGACCACCCCAGTCGGAAAAATTCGACAATCCCGTAAACCATTGCAGCAAGAATAGGTACTTCGATTCTGGCAGCCATGATGTCGCCCTTCGTCCCCTTCAGCTCTGGAGGAACAGA
>NZ_JBBIAM010000260.1:0-4286 GCF_054185185.1 Bradyrhizobium sp. UFLA05-153 | reverse complement strand
GGAGATGGGCGAGGATCATGCCGAGGGCGAGCGGGAGGTAGTTCGAACGGCCCCATTTCGCCCGCACGCCGTCTGGAAAATGCCCTGACGTGCGTCCGACTAGCGAATGGATGAAATAGACTGGCACGCCTGCCGACCGACGTGCTGGGCCGGTGCGGGTGAAAGTTGGGTGTAGCAGCGCCTCCATATCGAGCACGTCGCCAGAGCTACGGATGTGCCGTTCGAGCAGCGCATCCTCAGCGGCGAGATCGGCGCATGAGAGGATGACGCCGGCTTCGACCAGCGGGGCAAGCGCGGCGCCCAGACCAAGGTGGACGTCTGCCCGCTCTGGATCGAAGCCACGCGCCAGCCGCTCGAGGAAGGGGTCGAGTTCCTCGGGCAGTCGGAGGGGCGCGTTGCAGCGCCGGCTCCAAGTCTCGAGCCCCTGCGCCGCAGGCCATGCCGCGAAGTTCCGCCGAAGCCTGACTGGCCCGCGACTGGGGCTCGGTGTGGTTGAAGGCGAACGCGGGAAGATGAAGGGAGGCGTCGCAGCGTCACGCAGCGCGCCCGCGCTCAGAAAACCTGCCGCAATCAGCCGCCACGCCGGGCCGCCGTCATGGTCCGCGACCGGCACACCACGCGCCGCGGCGACCCAGAGGCGCAATTCATCCGCGTCCGGCGTGTGATAGGCGGTAGCGCCAGGATGCCACAGCGCTAGCGCGCCATTGGCCGCCAGCAGCAGCCCGCGCGCGGTAACGGGGCTCTCTGGAATGCTCATGTGTGTGGGATCACGCGGGCGAGCAGCGTGCTCTGCCGAAGCCGCTGTAAGAGGCTGCCGATATCGGCGCCGGTGGCCGCCACTACCTCGGCGCCAAAGCTCTGGGCCAGCCTTTCGCGCACGGCGTCATCGCTCGCCCCCGCCAGCAGTTCTGGCAGCACGTCGAAGGCGAGGTCGGGAAGAGGCTCGGCCAGGCAGCCCCGCCGCTGCGCCCCCTCAAGCGCGCAGGCAAGGTCTGCGAGGCTCCGCAGCGGGGTCTGGGCGAGGAATTCGGCAAGCGCCGCGGGGCTCTCCGCGCTCATCAGCGCGGCGAGCGCGATAAGTTCGTCGCGTGTGCCGCGCTGCGTCCAATCCACCGCGCTCCAGCGCGCCTGCCCCGCGCGATAGGCCGCGAAGCGCGCTCCAAGTCCGGGCAAACGTTGCTCGGCAACCGCGCCGAGATGAGCCCAGTGATCTGCCGGCGAAGCCAGCGACAGCAGGCGCTGCAGCATGTGGAAGAGCGTGAGCGGACCAGCCACCTCGGTGGCAGCGACGAGGCAGGCCATCGCATCGCCGATCCCGTTGCGCAGTGCGCTTTCGTAAAGATGCAGTCGCTTCATGTCGGCGATCGGTAGGGTCGGTGTCAGCGGATAGGGAAAGGCTAGCCCACTTTCATCAAAGCTGCGCCCGGCTTGCCCGCCGCGGGCGCGGGTGTTGACGAAAAGACTCACGCTCGGGAAGTCGAGATGCCAGACACGGTGGATGCAGCCTTCGAAGGGTGTCAGCGCTGCGATATCGCCCGTCGATAGCCAGCGCCGCCCATCGGTGGAGAGAGTGCCGGTGGCCAGCCCGTCCGGAGCCTGTGCCGCCTCGTCCCAGGTGAAGCGCTCCTCATAGCTTTGCCCCCGGAGCAGGGCGAAGGCGGCGTGGTAGTTATGATCGTGCACTATCATCGGCGCAACGAACCAGACGTTCAGATCTACCTGCAGTCGGTCGTCGGCAAAGAGAGTAACGGAGCATTTCGACAAAGGGCCTGAGACCCGCGCGGCATCGATCTGGACAGGCAGCGCCTCGGCAGCGGCGAGCCGCGGCAGCGCGGCGTCGAGGTCGATGGCGCGATGCGGCTGCGAACGGTCCAACGCTGCTTGCGCGAGCGGGGCAAAATCTTCGGACCGGTGGCCCCGCGCCGCCCAGTCATGATCGATCGCGCGCGCGAGCGAGGCTGCATAGGTCAGAAGATCAGCCTCTGCCGCTTGCTGCCGATTAAGTTGCAGATTGTCCATGGTCACCCTCCATCGGCGGAATACGCCCGGGCCAGAATTCCGATCTTAAGCAGTTGATCGAGCAGGGCCTCGGCCGCCTCACGTGGCACCGGCATCGCCGCGAGCAGCGCGCTGCGTTGGCGCGGGCCAATCTGCGCCAGCGCCACGAGCGCTGGGCCGAAGTTGGCAGAGAGCGCGAACTCGTGGCCGGCGAGCAGTACGCGGACTCCGTCCACGGACGGCAGCACCGGCAACGGTACCGGCCCTTGCCAGCAAAGCCAGGCATCGCCCTCCGGTATGAAGGAGCCAAGGCCACACAGCGCCGGCGGATGCAGGGCGTCCATGGTCTTGGCAAGAAGCATGTCGAGACGGTCGTCGTCGAGCGCCTCGTTCACAGCCGCGCGCAGGGCGTTGCGATCCGCCGCAGAGAGCTGGCCCGTCGCGTCGAGCGCAATGTCCGCGCGTAGAGGGGCACTTTCCAATGCGATCTCTGCCAAGGCTCGCAGCAGGTCGAGGCGCAGCGGCCGGGCAATGCCGAAGCTGATGTGCAGCGATCCCTCGCCCCGTGCCACGGCGCGATGCCACCAGCCCCGCGGCAGATAGAGTAGATCGCCGCGGGCCACTGTCTTCCGCTCGTGCAGAGCGGGCGCCAGCACGTCTTCGCCCGGGGCGCCGATCAGCGGAGCATCGAGGGTCGCGGGCGCGATCTCCCAATCCTTCGACCCAGCGAGTTGCAGGACCATCACGTCGTGATCGTCCCAATGCATAGGAAAGGCCTCGGTCCCAGCTGGCCCGGCAGCATAGACATTGGCCTCGACGCGTCCGCCGCAGAGCTGCCCAATCTGGCGCGCGAACTCGGCAATCCAGAGGTCGTGCCGCTCGATCCCATTGACTATGAAAGAGTAGCCCGCCTCAAAGGCCTCGCGGATCGCGGACGGGTCCGGCGCGCAGAGCTGACCGCCGCGGCGACCTGTCGTGCGTGTTGTGTAGTGTTCAGGGCCGAGCACGCTTCCCGTGCGCGCTGCCCGCGCCGCCCCCCGCGCGATGGCACTTGCCAGCCAGCCGTCGAAGGCCCCCCAGCCCGGCGCGTCTCGCAGCGCATCCAAGCCCGAACTAGTGTGCAGCGCGCGACGTCCCAGGACCTCGGCGCGGAAGTCGGTAACAGTCATGGGATAGAGAAGCCGGCTGAGCGACATGATCAATAGAGCCCTAGTTCCGGACGCTGCTCGAGCACTGGCGCATCGAGCACCTGCAAGACGCGGCGCCCTTTATGCTGGCGCAGTTCCGACGCGAGCTCCCAGTCGCGCAGCCGCACGTTGCCGTCGTGGATACAGCGCATCGGATCGTCGGCGCAGAGCTGATCGGGGTCCGATACGCGGAGGCGACCGGGAGGATAGTCGGTGAGCGGGCGCGAGCCCGCCGCGGCGCGATCGTTCCAATACGCGACGAAGTCGTGCGGCAGCGCAATTTCCTGCGGCAGGGCGCGGCCGGGCTGTGGCAGCACCGCGCGCTGTACGCGCATCGCCGTTTCGAGCGCGCTGTCGTGGGGCACCCCGTAGGTCCGCGCGAGATGGTCGCGGAACTCGAGGATAAGGCGTCCCCAGTCGCCGATCCCCGCGCGGTGGCCGTGCAGGCATTCCGCAGCCCAGATCAGCGCGGTGCACCGCCGTGCCGCCTCCGAGCCGGGTGCGCTCAGTGCATCGATCTGATCGAGGGCGGGGATGTCGTGGTCGTATTGCACGAAGGCCGCGATGTAGCGAATGATTCCGTAGGCGCCGAGCAACGCGCGATAGACGCGAAACATCTGCACCATTCGGTCGCGCTCGTCGACGCCGAAGCCGGCGGCACTGAGGATGAAGCCCTGCGCGTCTGTCACGATCTCGTGGCGTTCCAGATAGCTCGGCGCCGCCATCGGGCTGTTCGGCAACACCCGGGTCATGTAGGCCTTGGCAGGTATGCCGAGGTTGAAGAAAGTCTGCAAGTCGCGCTGAAATGTCTCGGGCGTACTTCCGGGCAACGCGAGCATGAGATCGGCCGAAACAGGCAAGCGGCGGCTGCGGAATTCGCCCAGGAGATCGAGCATGTGGGGGGTTCGGATATTCGACCGCTCGATCCGAGCGAGGACGCCCTCGTCCATCGATTGGATCGCGATGATGCCTTCGGACATAATGCCGTCGGTCATGAGTGTATCGACGATGCGGGCGACGCGGGCGGTGGCGTTCTTGGCGTAGTTGACAAAGAACTGCCGCGGGGCGGCGTGCGCGGCCTTGCAGCGGACAATGTGCTCG